>JBJEND010000213.1:0-7204 GCA_051880015.1 Butyrivibrio sp.
TGGAAATGATGTCCGGTATTACATTATTAAGTTCTTTCATTCTGCTCATTTCAACAGCAGGCTCATAAGAAATTCCGGTTACATATCCTGTTCTGTCGGTTCTGCCGAAAGGGACAGAAACCCTGTCTCCTATGTGCACCCTGTCTTCCAGCGTCTTCGGGATAATATACTGAAATGTTCTGTCCAGCGATTCCGCTGAAATATCAATAATGATATCGGCAAATTTCATCTGTTATGCCAGCTCCTTTGCTGCCTCCTCCACAAGTTCCCTGTCTGTCATGTGGTATCTCTTACCTTTAATTTCCTGGTAATCCTCATGACCTTTTCCCGCCAGAACAATAATGTCCCCTTTGGTTCCGTGGGCAAGTGCATACCTGACAGCTTCTTTTCTGTCTTCTATCATAATATATTTTCCTGAGGTCTTCAAAATTCCTGTTTCTATATCCTTCATTATGTCCAGTGGTTCTTCATTCCTTGGATTATCACTGGTAACAATGGTAAAATCAGACATTTTACCGGCGATTTCACCCATTTCAAATCTTCTGAGTTTTGAACGGTTACCTCCGCATCCGAAAAGAGTCACTATTCTTCCGGGATTATATTCCTTTAACGTGGACAAAAGGTTTTCCAGAGCCATAGCATTATGGGCATAGTCAATCATTACTATAAAATCCCGGGATACATCCATAAGTTCTATTCTTCCCGGCACTTTCACATCCCGCAGTCCCCGTAGGATTCCTTCATCCTTTATATTCAGAGATTTTCCTGCACATCCGGCAATAGCCGTTGCACACAGGCTGTTATATACGGAAAATTTTCCTGGAAGCCTTAAATCGATATGAAGCTTTTTTTCACCCACTGCATCAAATGCGGTGGAAATCTGACCTGCGTTATGGGTATATACTATACCGGTTCCACGAAGTCCGGCTTTTTCTCCCAGTCCAAAGGTCTCTATATCACAGGTATGCCCTTTTAAAACCGTATCGGCATACTCACTGTCTATATTGATTATTCCGGTCTTACATTGCTTAAAGAGCATTCCTTTGCATTCTGCATAATTTTCAAAGGAGGGGTGTTCATTGGGGCCGATATGGTCCGGCTCAAGATTGGTAAATGCTCCTATATCAAATTCAATTCCCGCCACACGATGAAGCATTAATGCCTGTGAAGACACTTCCATTACCACGCATTTACATCCATTGTCTGCCATTTCCCTGAAATAGCGCTGTACATCATAGGATTCCGGCGTAGTGTTATGTGAAGGAAATTTATTATGCTCATCCACAATTATCTCAACGGTTCCGATAAGCCCCGTCTTGATTCCGCATGCTTCCATAATCTCTCTTACCATGTAAGAAGTGGTGGTTTTACCCTTGGTTCCTGTAATTCCGATGGTGAAAAGCTCATTGGCGGGATATCCGAAAAATGCAGCCGACATATATGCAAGGGCCACTCTGGTATCCTCAGTTTTAATTACCGTGACATTCTTCATGCTGTCCGTTATCTCCACATTCCTGGCAGTGATAACCGCAGCAGCACCCTTTGCAACAACCTCCGGGATATAGCTGTGTCCGTCAGACACACTTCCCTGTATACATACAAACACATCTCCCCTGCCCACATTGCGGGAATCAGGAGTCAGACCGTTTATCTCTATGTCATCTTTTCCATTTATTAATTCGTAATTTAATTTTGTGAGTAAATCTTTAAGAACCATAGCTGCCACCTTTCATATAAAGTCCGGTTTCAAATTACATTTCCGCCGCTTTCACGCAATTATACATTAACATTGCAATCGTCATGGGACCAACTCCCCCCGGAACAGGAGTAATGGCTGATACATGAGGCAGCACATCATCATAGTCCACATCACCGCAGAGAATACTTTTGCCGCTTGCGGAAACACCCATTCGGTGAATACCCACGTCAATTACCACTGCACCTTCCTTAACATATTCACTTGTAATAAATTTCGGCTTGCCTACGGCTGCCACAAGAATATCTGCTCTTTTGGTAACTTCCTTCAAATCGACAGTTCTGGAATGGGCAATGGTTACGGTTCCGTTCTCCCTGAGTAAAAGCGCTGCCATGGGTTTGCCCACAATATTGCTTCTGCCTATCACCACGCATTCTTTTCCTTCAATGGTGATACCGCTTCTTTTTAGAAGTTCTATTATTCCTGCCGGAGTGCAGGATACAAATCCCGGCTGGCCTATATTCAAAGCGCCTACACTCTGGGGATGAAATCCGTCCACATCCTTAAGAGGTGATATTGCCTTAATTATTCTGTCTTCATCAATATGCTTCGGAACAGGAAGCTGTACCAGTATTCCGTCCACATCCTTCCTGTTGTTCAACTCGTCAATAATATTTAAAAGTTCTTCCTCTGTAGTCTCTTTAGGGAGCTCATAGGCTATGGAATTAATTCCAATCTGTTCACAGGCTTTTTTCTTATTGCCTACATATACACTTGAAGCCGGGTCGTCTCCCACCTGGATTACGGCAAGGGTAATTTCCCTTCCTTTGGCCTTGTATTCAGATACTTTATTCTTAAGCTCGGCTTTTATCTCATCTGATATTTTCTTACCGTCAATAATTAACGCCATACGCTCCTCCTTAAAAAAGTCCTGTTATTCTGTTAGTGTGTTCATCGAAATCAATATTTTCCGCCGCAGGAACCTTAGGCAGTCCCGGCATAGTCATTATGGAGCCTGTGATGGCTACAACAAATCCTGCTCCGGCATTGACATAAGCTTCCCTTACATTTACGGTAAAGCCTTCCGGTCTTCCTAACTTTGTCTGGTCATCAGAGAGAGAATACTGGGTCTTTGCCATACATACCGGCATATTGCCAAAACCGTTTTTCTGGAGATTATCCAGAACCTTTGATGCCGCAGGTGAAAAAGAAACATTTTCCGCACCGTAAATCTTAACTGTAATGGCATTAATCTTGTCTTTAAGGGACATCTCATCTTCATAGGTGAAATTCAGTTTTTTCTCTGAACGTTCAATGGACTTAAGTACTTTCTGTGCCAGTTCTATTCCGCCTTCTCCGCCCTTTGCCCATACATTGGCAATGGCAAATTCACAGCCCATGGCCTCTACATGCTCTTTAATAAAATTCTGTTCTGCCTGCGTATCGGTAACAAAACCGTTAAGTGTTACTACAACAGGTACTCCGAAGCCCTGCATATTTTCAATATGCTTATCAAGGTTTACAATACCCTTTTCCAAGGCCTCAAGATTTTCCGTTCCAAGGTCTTCTTTCTTAACGCCTCCGTTATATTTAAGCGCTCTTACGGTTGCCACAATAACCACCGTATCCGGTACAAGTCCTGACATACGGCATTTAATATCAATAAATTTCTCCGCACCAAGATCCGCACCGAAGCCCGCTTCGGTAACAGCATAATCTCCCAGCTTTAATGCCATTTTGGTAGCCCTTACGGAATTACATCCGTGGGCAATATTGGCAAAAGGTCCGCCGTGTACCAGCACAGGAGTATTTTCCAGTGTCTGAATCATATTAGGCTTCATGGCATCCTTAAGCAGGGCTGCCATTGCTCCTGTGGCCTTTAAGTCTCCCGCCGTTACCGGTTCCCCTGCAAAATTATATGCAACAATAATCTTTGACAGTCTTTCTTTTAAATCGGACATATCCTTGGCAAGACAGAGTATTGCCATAATCTCCGATGCAACGGTAATAATAAAATGATCTTCCCTGACCACGCCGTCAGCCTTGGCGCCAAGTCCTATTACTATATTTCTTAAAGCCCTGTCGTTCATATCAAGGCAGCGTTTCCATACAACCTGTCTGGTATCAATACCCAGAGCATTACCCTGCTGTATATGATTGTCTAACATTGCTGCCAGAAGATTATTGGCACTGGTAATGGCATGGAAATCGCCGGTAAAATGAAGATTTAAATCCTCCATGGGAACCACCTGGGCATATCCGCCTCCGGCTGCTCCTCCCTTTACACCGAAACATGGACCCAGTGACGGTTCTCTTAAGGCTGCAACCGTTTTTTTACCGAGACGGTTCATGGCCTCTGTAAGACCGATGCTTATTGTGGTTTTACCTTCCCCTGCAGGAGTGGGATTAATGGCCGTAACCAATATAAGCTTTCCATCAGGATTATTCTGTACTCTCTGCTCCAGTTCATCGGACAATTTTGCCTTATATTTTCCGTAAAACTCCAGTTCATCCTCCGTCACTCCTATTTTGGCAGCAACATCCTTAATGTGTCCCATTTTTGCTTCCTGAGCAATTTCAATATCTGACTTAAACATATGCAATTCCTTTCCTGTACTTAATTATTCAAATAGTTGTTAAATTCATCCATGGTCATAAGAACCTTACGGGGCTTGGTGCCCTCCTCAGGTCCTACCACCCCTGCCTCTGCAAGCTGGTCCATTATTCTGGCAGCCCGGTTAAAGCCTATTTTATATACACGCTGCAGCATTCCTATGGAGGCACGTTCCTTTTCTATAATAAATCTGCCTGCCTCTGCAAAATACTGGTCACGGTCTTCTCCGAAGGCTTTACTTTCTTCAAAACCCGGATTGCTTATGTGGCTTGTAACCGCCTCACTGTATTCCGCTCCGTCGCAGTGGGATTTAAGAAATTCCACCACTGCCGAAACCTCCTCATCGGACACGAAAGCTCCCTGCACTCTGGCCGGCTTCTGATATCCCTGGGGGTAAAAGAGCATATCACCTTTACCAAGAAGCTTCTCTGCTCCGTACATATCCAGAATTGTTCTGGAATCCACTCCTGATGATACGGAAAAAGCAATTCTGGAAGGTACATTGGCCTTAATAAGACCTGTAATTACATTAACGCTCGGTCTTTGAGTTGCAATTACCAGATGAATACCTGCTGCCCTTGCCAGCTGGGCAAGGCGCACAATGGCATCTTCTACTTCATTGGAGGATACCATCATTAAATCTGCCAGCTCATCAATAATAATAACTATCTGAGGAAGCTTGTCCGGTTTATTGGGATCATCTATTCCTGCAACCGATTCTACTTTCTCATTATATCCCTTCATGTCCCTTACGCCGAACTCTGCGAATTTATTGTATCTGTCCGTCATCTCGGAAACAGCCCATGCCAACGCCGCTGCTGCTTTCTTGGGATCAGTTACGACAGGAATAAGAAGATGGGGTATTCCGTTATACACACTTAATTCCACCACTTTAGGGTCAACCATTATAAGCTTAACCTCATCAGGTCTGGCCCTGTAAAGAATACTCATAATAATCGTATTAATACATACTGATTTACCGGAACCTGTAGCACCGGCGATGAGTAAATGGGGCATTTTGGCAATATCTGCAAGGACCGGCTGTCCTGCAATATCCATTCCTGCCGCAAAAGCAATTTTGGATGGATTTGCCTTAAATTCCCTGCTTCTGATTAAATCTCCCAGCATAACCCCGGTATTGGTCTTATTGGGAACCTCTATTCCTACCGCGGCTTTACCCGGAATAGGAGCCTCTATTCTTATATCTGCCGCTGCAAGATTAAGTTTGATATCATCTGCCAGGGATACTATTTTACTAACTTTAACGCCCTGCTCAGGCTGTATTTCATATCTGGTTACTGAGGGACCGCAGCTTACATCGGTAACCGTAACTTTAACTCCGAAATTAGCCAGAGTCTGCTGCAGTTTACCTGCAGTTACTTTAAGTTCCTCCTTGCCGGTTCCAGTTGCATTCTTATCTCCCTGCTTAAGAAGGCTGACAGGAGGATAAAAATATCTGGCAGGTTTTTTGGGTTTTACTTTAGGTTCAACCTTTACAAATTCCTCAACAGGTGCCATGCCCTCTGTTCCCTGTTCTATATAATGGGATTCGCTGTAATCCTCAGTATCCGCCACAGGGCTGTCTGCCGGCTCCGCATGCTCATATACAGGCTTGTATGGTACATTGTCAAAAGAAGCCGGCTTATGATTATTCTGTCTCGTAAGCTCTTCTTTCTCAAATTCGCTTCTGACAAGATCCGTATCTATCGCGCCCTCATCCCTGTTACCGTACTCTTCCTCTCCGGTATATGAATCAAAAGGACTGCTCTGCTCTTCCTCATAATGTCTGGCCGCAAATTCCGTAACATCATTGGCACTGCCATAAGTGTCAGAATCAAAAGGAAGTATGTCTCCGTCAAAATTCCTGCGGTTACTGTCCTCTGCTGCCGGTGCGGCTTCAAAGGAATACACGTCTTCCTTGGGAAGCTCCTCCTTAGGAATCTCGGTGTCAAGGGCAACGCCCTTCACCTTTCTGGAGGCTCTCTCAAGTCTGGCCTCTTCCCTGATTCTGCGCCTTTCCTCTGCATTTTCACGATACTCCATGGCATCGTTTCTGGCGGTGTCATATACTTTTTTACTGCCTTTTTTAAGACCTGAAATAAATGAATGCTCTGAAATAATTACTACACATATTATGATAAGTACTATATCAAGTATCCATGCTCCCACTGTTCCAAAGCCCATACATAAAAGTTTACACAGAGAACCGCCGAAAAATCCTCCGCCGTTTTTATGTGCGGAAGAATTCAGATAATAATCCGTAAATTTCCACTCTGAGGCATGACTGCCTGATATAAGCTGTATCAGTGTGCATATCAGAAGCAGTATAAATACAGCCGCTATTAATTTTATTCTGATAACGGAGTTTTTATAGTTGGATATTCCTAACATAACTCCTGCTATAAGCAGAATCGGAAAAACATATGCCGTAAGTCCGAATATTCCGAAGAAAAAGGAACTCACAGCTCTTCCCACAACTCCTCCCACACCAAAATTGGTGATGAAAATAATTATTGCAAAGGCAACTGTAATAAGGACTGCCGCTTCTCTTATAATTCCGCTGCCGGATTTGGTGTTCTTTGCGGCAGCCTTACTGCGGGAAGAGGCAGAAGTTCTCTTTTTAGGTGTTCTGCTTTTATTTTGTTTAGTATTTGTACTTGAAGCCATTTATAAAGCCCCCTGTTTTATTTTGAAGATATAATTGAAAAAACTATCACTGCGAAGCCCGCCAGAAGACAATAAATGGAAAATCCCAGATATTTTTTTCTGCGGACAACTTTAAGCATGTATTTAATGGAAAAATAACCCACCAGCCCGGCTGCTGCCATTGCAAATACATATCCCGGAATCAATCCCCGGTCAAAGCCTGCTCCCCGGTATTTTATAAATCTGTA
>JBJEND010000214.1:0-7143 GCA_051880015.1 Butyrivibrio sp.
CCACGGAACATCCACTCCTCTCGGAGACAAAGGTGAAATTAAGGCAATTAAACAGGTGTTTGGAGAGTATGCAAAGAAACTCATGGTTAGTTCTACCAAATCCATGACAGGACATCTTCTGGGTGCAAGCGGTGCCATAGAAGGAATAATTTCAGCCTTAAGCGTGCAAAACGATTTTGTACCGGCTACAATTAATTACCGGGTGCCGGATGAAAACTGTGACTTGGATGTGGTTCCCAATGAGGGACGTCATACAAAAGTTGATTATGCCATGTCAAATTCTTTCGGATTCGGCGGACATAATGCAGTTATTCTTTTAAAAAAATATATTTAAAGGGGGAAATATTTATGGAATTGGATTCTAACCAGATAGAGGCAATACTGCCTCATCGTTATCCTTTTCTCCTTATTGACAGAGTAACGGAATGTATCCCAGGACAGATGGCAAAAGGTGTTAAAGCCGTATCTGCAAATGAGATGCAGTTTATGGGACATTTTCCGGGAAAACATGTTATGCCGGGAGTGCTGCTTTTAGAGGCTCTTGCCCAGACAGGAGCAGTGGCGTTACTGACGGAAGAGGAAAATAAGGGGAAAATAGTATTATTCGGCGGAGTAAAATCAGCAAAATTTAAAAGACAGGTGGTTCCGGGGGATTTAGTTGAACTGCACTGTGAAATAATTACAAGGAAAGGTCCTATCGGCGTAGGAAAAGCAGTTGCAAAGGTGGGCGACGAACTTGCCGTAACTGCGGAATTGATGTTTGCAATAGAACAGGAAAGTTAATATTTGTAAATGTCAGGAGGAATGGATATGCTACGGGAAGCGTTTGATAATGTGTATACCAAATTTAAATTACATTTCTATCAGAAGGTTTTTTCGAGATGGGAAGACAGGGAGGCTACGCTGACTACGGTGGAAACATTCTGTATGGAAATCATTAATGCAATGAAACATCCTACAGTAAATGAATTTGCACGGGTTGCAAATATTTCTTCACCGAATGCGGCGTATAAGATTAACAGTCTTGTTAAAAAGGGATATTTAAAAAAGATACAGTCCACGGAGGATAAAAGGGAATATCATCTGGAGGTTACCGAAAAGTATCTTGAATATTACAACATAAGCTACAGCTATGTGGATACGGTAATGGAGCGTATTCAGAAGCGTTTTACAAAAGATGAACAGAAGCAGCTTGTAAAGTTTCTTAACATTGTCAGTGAGGAGCTTATGCCTGAAATAAAATTTTAAATATACGACTTTATAAGAAAATGACAGAAGTTTCTGCCATTTTCTTTTTTATATCTATACAAAATAAAAATTTGTGTTATACTTATAAAAACAGAACATATATTCGAAGAAATACGGAGGATTTAATGGACCATTTTGTATTACACTCTGAATATTCACCCACCGGGGATCAGCCTCAGGCCATAGAAGAACTGGTTAAGGGTTTTAAGGAAGGGGATCAGTTCCAGACGCTTTTGGGAGTCACCGGTTCGGGTAAGACCTTTACCATGGCTAATGTTATTCAGGCTTTGAATAAGCCCACCCTTATTATAGCCCATAATAAGACACTGGCAGGACAGCTTTATAGTGAGATGAAGGAGTTTTTTCCGGAGAATGCGGTAGAATATTTTGTGTCCTATTATGATTATTATCAGCCGGAGGCATATGTGCCTTCCACTGATACCTATATAGAGAAGGATTCATCAATTAATGATGAGATAGATAAGCTCCGCCATTCTGCTACCTCTGCTCTGGCAGAAAGGAAGGATGTAATTATAGTGGCCAGTGTATCCTGCATATACGGACTGGGAAGCCCCATAGATTATAAGAGTATGGTTATTTCTTTAAGGCCCGGAATGGAGAGGGACAGAGATGACGTAATAAGACAGCTTATAGATTTGCAGTATATACGCAATGACATGGATTTCAGACGAGGTACATTCAGGGTCAGGGGAGATGTATTGGAGATATTTCCGGCATCCAATGATGACAGGGCGGTCAGAGTTGAGTTCTTCGGTGATGAGGTAGACCGTATAACGGAAATTGACACCCTTACCGGAGAGATTAAGGCGGAATTAAAGCATACGGCTATATTCCCTGCTTCACATTATGTGGTGCCCCATGATAAACTGGTGGCGGCAGCAGATAATATACGAAGGGAGCTGGAGGAACAGGTAAGATATTTCAAGAGTGAGGATAAGCTTATAGAGGCTCAGAGGATAAGCGAGAGAACTAATTTTGATGTGGAGATGATGCTGGAGACCGGATTCTGTTCAGGAATAGAGAATTATTCCAGACATCTGACGGGACTGGAACCCGGGACACCACCCTGGACCCTTATGGATTATTTCCCGGAGGATTTTCTCATAATAGTGGATGAGTCCCATATAACCGTACCTCAGATTAGAGGAATGTATTTTGGAGACCGCTCCAGAAAGACAACTCTGGTGGATTACGGCTTCAGGCTCCCTTCAGCACTGGATAACCGGCCCCTTAATTTTGGAGAGTTTGAAAGCAAGATTAACCAGCTTATGTTTGTTTCAGCTACACCTTCCACCTATGAGGCAGAGCATGAGTTAAACCGGGTTGAACAGATTATCAGACCCACAGGACTTCTGGACCCTGAGATTACCGTTAAGCCGGTTGAGGGCCAGATTGACGATTTAATAGCTGAGGTCAATAAGGAAACTGCCGGACACAATAAGGTTCTGGTGACTACTCTTACCAAGAGAATGGCGGAGGATTTAACCACATATATGAAGGAAGCGGGAATCCGTGTGCGCTATCTTCATTCAGATATAGATACTTTGGAACGTTCTGAGATTATACGGGATATGCGTATGGATGTGTTTGACGTTCTGGTGGGTATTAACCTTTTAAGAGAGGGACTGGACATTCCGGAAATCACCCTTGTAGCTATACTGGATGCGGATAAGGAAGGCTTCTTACGATCTGAAACTTCTCTTATTCAGACAATAGGACGTGCTGCCCGTAATGCAGAGGGCCGGGTTATTATGTATGCGGATACCATTACCGACTCTATGAGAAATGCCATAGATGAGACCAACAGAAGGCGGAGCATCCAGCAGAAGTACAACGAGGAGCATGGAATTACTCCTACCACCATTAAGAAAGCCGTCAGGGAGCTGATAGCCATATCTAAGGCAGCCAATGAGGGTGGAGTGAAGCTGGAGAAGGATATAGAATCCATGAGTGATAAGGAACTGGAGAAGCTTATCAAAGAACTTAACAAAAAGATGCACAGGGCGGCTGCGGATTTGAATTTTGAGGAGGCAGCAGCCATCAGAGACCAAATAACTATGATTAGAAAGACGATGGATAACAATGGCTAAATTTCAAAGACAGTATATTAAGATAAGAGGCGCCCGTGAACACAATCTCAAGGGAATAGATGTGGATATTCCCAGAGATTCCTTTACCGTACTTACAGGACTTAGCGGTTCAGGTAAATCCTCACTGGCGTTTGACACAATCTATGCAGAGGGGCAGAGACGTTATATGGAGTCTCTTTCTTCCTATGCAAGGCAGTTCCTGGGACAGATGGAGAAGCCTGATGTGGAGAGCATTGAAGGACTTTCTCCGGCTATTTCCATTGATCAGAAATCAACTAACCGTAATCCCCGCTCTACTGTGGGAACAGTGACGGAAATCTATGATTATCTGAGACTTTTATATGCCAGAATAGGTATTCCCCACTGTCCTGTATGCGGCAGGGAGATTAAGAAACAGACTATAGATCAGATGGTGGACCAGATTATGAAGCTGCCGGAGAAGACGAAGTTCCAGCTTCTGGCACCGGTGGTAAGGGGCAGAAAGGGCCGCCATGAAAAGGTATTTGAGAATGCCAGAAAAAGCGGATATGTCCGTGTGAGAGTAGACGGTAATGTATATGAGCTTTCAGAGAATATTGAATTAGAGAAAAATAATAAGCACAATATTGAGATAATTGTGGACCGCCTTGCGGTAAAAGAGGGAATTGAAAGACGTCTGACAGATTCCATAGAAAATGTCATGAAACTGTCGGAAGGACTTATGATAGTGGATGTTATAGGGGGAGAACCCATTAATTTCAGTATGAGTTTTGCCTGCCCGGACTGCGGAATCAGTGTGGATGAAATTGAACCGAGAAGTTTTTCCTTTAACAATCCCTTCGGTGCCTGCCCGGACTGTTTCGGACTGGGATATAAGATGGAATTTGATCCACAGCTACTAATTCCTGACAGAAAATTAAGCATTATGGAGGGGGCCATTCAGGCAATGGGATGGCAGTCCTGCAATGATAAGAAGAGTTTTTCTTATGCCATATTATCAGCTTTGGCGGAGGAGTTTAAATTCTCTCTTGATACACCTTTTAAGGATTATCCCAGGGAAATACAGGATTTACTTATCTATGGTACAGATACGCGGGCCGTTAAGGTCCGGTATAAGGGCCAGAGGGGAGAGGGCGTATATGACGTAACATTTAACGGTCTTATTAAGAATATGGAGCAGCGTTACAGGGAGACCGGTTCGGAGGTTATGAAAGCCGAATATGAAGAGTTTATGCGGATTACTCCCTGCAAACTGTGTAATGGTATGCGTCTTAAGAAGGAATCCCTTGCTGTTACCGTAGGTGACAAAAATATATACGAAGTGACGGAGATGTCCGTACTTAAGCTTAACAGCTATTTTGATAAACTGGAACTGACAGATATGCAGCATCAGATTGGAGATCAGATTTTGAAGGAGATAAAATCAAGAATCGGTTTCCTCAATAATGTGGGGCTGGAATATCTTACTCTTTCCAGAGCTACAGGTTCTCTCTCCGGAGGGGAAGCTCAGCGAATAAGGCTTGCAACCCAGATTGGTTCAGGACTGGTGGGTGTTGCCTATATTCTGGACGAGCCCAGTATCGGACTGCATCAGCGAGATAATGATAAGCTTCTGGATGCTTTAATGCATTTAAGGGATTTGGGCAATACCCTTGTGGTGGTAGAACATGATGAAGATACCATGCGTGCAGCGGATTATATTGTAGATATCGGTCCGGCAGCAGGGGAACACGGCGGTGAAGTGATTGCAGTGGGAACGGCTGAGGATATTATGAAAAATAAAAACTCCATAACAGGGGCATATTTGAGCGGCAGAATTAAAATACCGGTTCCTGACATCCGTAAAGAACCTACAGGCTGGATAAAGGTTAAGGGGGCAAGGCAGAATAATCTGAAGAATATAGATGTGGATATTCCCCTTGGGGTTATGACTTGTGTTACCGGAGTTTCCGGTTCAGGCAAAAGCTCACTGGTAAATGAGATACTCTACAAACATCTGGCAAGGGATTTAAACCGTGCAAGATGTATTCCGGGAGAACATGATGATATAATAGGAATTGAGCAGCTGGACAAAGTAATTGATATTGACCAGTCACCTATCGGAAGAACACCCCGCTCCAATCCCGCCACCTATACCGGCGTATTTGATTTAATAAGGGATTTATTTGCCTCTACTTCGGATGCCAAGGCCAAGGGTTATCAAAAAGGACGTTTCAGCTTTAATGTTAAGGGAGGCCGGTGTGAGGCCTGCTCAGGCGACGGTATTTTGAAAATAGAAATGCATTTTCTTCCGGATGTATATGTGCCCTGTGAGGTGTGCGGCGGCAGGCGTTACAACCGGGAGACTCTGGAGGTAAAATACAAGGGCAAAAGCATATATGATGTCCTTAATATGACTGTGGAGGAAGCAGTGGTATTTTTTGAAAACGTACCAAGCATACGCCGCAAAATCGAAACACTGAATGACGTGGGACTTTCCTATATCAGGCTGGGGCAGCCTTCAACGGAGCTTTCAGGGGGAGAGGCACAACGTATCAAGCTGGCAACGGAGCTTAGCAAAAAGAGCACCGGCAGAACTATTTACATTCTGGACGAACCTACTACAGGTCTTCATTTTGCAGATGTGCATAAGCTGGTGGAAATCCTCAGACGTCTCACCGAGTCCGGCAACACTGTTGTGGTAATTGAGCATAATCTGGACGTAATTAAAACGGCGGATTATATAATAGATATTGGTCCGGAGGGAGGAGACAGAGGCGGAACTGTCATTGCCAAGGGAACCCCGGAGGAGGTTGCTGCCAATCCGGCTTCATATACGGGACAATATATTGCAAAATACTTGAAAAAGTAATTTTAAATAGTGTATGATATATCTATATGACAGCAGATAATGAAATTTAGGAGGAAATACCATGAACAGAGAAATGGTAGTCGTTATAGATTTCGGCGGACAGTATAATCAGCTGGTGGCCCGCCGCGTCAGGGAGTGTAACGTATATTGCGAAATTTACTCATACAAGACTCCCCTTGACAAAATCAAGGCTATGAACCCTAAGGGAATTATTTTAACCGGAGGCCCGAACAGTTGTTACGAAGAAGGCGCTCCCACTTGTACACCGGATTTGTTTAATCTGGGGATTCCGGTGCTGGGACTTTGCTATGGTGCCCAGTTAATGATGCACGTGCTGGGAGGCAGGGTTGAGAAGGCTCCTGTCCGGGAATACGGTAAAACAGAAGTGTTTGTGGAGACTTCATCCCCATTGTTTAAGGATGTAAGTCCTGAAACTATATGCTGGATGAGCCACTTTGACTATATATCCGCAGTTGCACCGGGATTTTCCATCTGTGCCCATACGGCAGACTGTCCTGTAGCCGCTGCCGAAAATCAGCAGAAGAACCTTTATGCAATTCAGTTCCACCCCGAAGTTCTTCATACAAAAGAGGGTACGAAGATGCTTTACAATTTCGTCCGGGGCGTATGCGGCTGTGCCGGCGACTGGAAAATGGACTCCTTCGTGGAGCAGTCCATTAAGAGCATTCGTGAAAAGGTGGGTTCCGGCAAGGTTCTCTGTGCCCTTTCCGGAGGAGTGGATTCCTCCGTTGCCGCCGTACTCCTTTCCAAGGCTATCGGCAGCCAGCTTACCTGTGTATTTGTGGATCACGGCCTCCTTCGTAAGAATGAGGGTGACGAGGTGGAGGCAGTATTCGGACCTGACGGTCCATATGAGCTTAACTTTATCCGTGTCAATGCCAGGGATCGTTATTATGCCAAACTGGCCGGAGTTGAAGAGCCGGAAGCAAAGCG
>JBJEND010000215.1:0-1560 GCA_051880015.1 Butyrivibrio sp.
AGGTGCTTTAATTGATAAATGATATACATCCTTTAAATCAATTCCGCCATCCGGGATAAATTCAGGATTACAGTAATAAGGTATAATTCTTCTGAAATTAGCAACACTTATCATGGAATCCAAAAGACCAAGCCTGTCTATTAATTCCATAACGGTTTCGCAGTTGGTTCCGGTACTTCTAAGCATATTATTAAACTTAATCAAGTCAACGTGGGTAAACATTCTTATATATTCCATAAGAATATCCATAAGGGAGCCGGAGTTTTCCTTGGAAGAGACTAACAGAAAGGAATTCCGGGTCACTTTGGAAAAAGTTTTACCAACGTTAGTGAAAAATTCATTATATTCCTTAAGCTCCTCAATATTCATTCCGGCAATTTCCTTACCTGCCTCTATCATGGCTACAAGCTGCCTTATGCATGAAAAATAATTTTCAATGCGGGATTTGATTTTATAATAGGTTATAATTGCCGCGCCTACACTGGCCAGTGTCATAACTATACCCATAACAGGGTCAACAAAGATAAGGAAACACAGAGAAATTATTATAAGTACATTCATAAGGTAATGCAGAACATTGGATGCAGGCTTAAGCTTAAACAGATTTTCCATGTAATCTGACACGGAAATCTTACGAGTAAATCCAATCATCCGCATGCTGACTGATATATTGGTACGCTCCCTTTCATGAGTGTCAAAATATTTTATAAGTTTTTCTCTTTCTTCAAGAATCTTTTTATCAAAGACAGGTGTTCTTAAAAGCTTGTACAGATATTCCCTGCCCACGGAGGAATTGGTATGATTAATAAACATAAAAACACTGTCCATATCCAAATCATTCCATGTGATATCATCTATACTGAAGCCATCCTTAACAGTATTCCTGTACAGGTGGGAAATACAGTTGAATTCATCATAGCCGTATTCTGTGGTATCAACCTGTCCGAATCGGGAAAGGACTTTATAGTATAAGTTTTTCCGGGCAATCTTTGACGAAATGACACCGGTTATAATAAGTGCTGCTAAAATTATTACTGCAATCAGAACAATATATATTGGATCCATTTATTTCTCTCTTTCAAAGTATGATTAGTTATTATACACTTTCTGTCATGAATTTACTACATAAACTTAATTTAATCCGGATGGTTATTTTCCATCCGGATTACAGAAGGTTTACGTGGTTATATTATCAGGCATACCAGGCCGCCGCTGGATTCGTTTACTACTTTCTGCATTGTATCCTGCAATTTTGACTGACAGTCATCGTTCAGCATCTGAATTTTGCTTCTGATTCCATCCTCAATAAGCTGCCCCATGGATTTGCCGAAAATGCTGGCATTCCATACATCTCCCCTGGAGGTGGAATCCTTAATATATCTGATTAAATCATTTGCCTGTTCCTCACTGCCTACAATAGGCGAAATTTCCGTGCCGATGCTTACCTTAATCATGTGCACTGACGGGCTTTCTGCTTTGATTTTTACGCCGTATTTATTGTTGGTTTTGATTAATTCAGGTTCATTTAATATTATTTCCTCTTTCTGAGGCATAACGACA
>JBJEND010000216.1:0-7032 GCA_051880015.1 Butyrivibrio sp.
AATCAACCCTGAATGGTCCGTCAGGAATCAGAATTTCATACTCCGTATTTATATGCCTGTTACACAGCATCATAATCTTATTTAACATTGACTTAACTTCCCTTTATGGTATAATTTTCAATGAGTTTTTACTCAAAGCTTTTTAAAGAAAGGATGTATAATAATGGCAACCAATCCACTTGTCAGATTTGAAATGGAAGACGGCAGCACTTTTGAAGCGGAACTGTATCCGGAAATTGCGCCTAATACTGTAAATAACTTTATCAGTCTTGTAAAAAAAGGATTTTATGACGGACTCATTTTTCACAGAGTCATTAAGGGCTTTATGATTCAGGGCGGAGACCCTGAAGGAACCGGAATGGGCGGCCCCGGATACTCAATTAAGGGAGAATTTGCTCTGAACGGTTTTACCAATAACCTTAAGCATACCCCCGGTGTACTTTCCATGGCCAGAGCCATGAATCCTGATTCTGCCGGCTCACAGTTCTTTATCATGCACGAGACATCCCCTCATCTGGACGGCTCATATGCTGCTTTCGGTAAGGTTACATCCGGGATTGAAGTAATTAATAAAATTGCCGAAGTACGTACCGACTGGAATGACAGGCCTATGACTGAGCAGAAGCTTAAGACTGTTACCGTAGACACCTTCGGTGTGGATTATCCGGAACCGGAAACCGTATAACCAGGAATATATTGTTCCCGCCTTTTTAAGGCGGGAATTTTATTTCCGGGCCGTAATAAGGCTTACCAGTACATCTGTCATTTTCTCCATGGAATCCACAGGAATATATTCATATTTGCCATGGAAATTATGGCCTCCCGTACACAGGTTAGGGCACGGAAGTCCCATATATGAAAGCCTTGCCCCGTCCGTACCTCCTCTTATAGGTACAGTCAAAGACTGTATTCCGTTTTCTGCAAAAGCCTCTCTGGCCCTGTCAATGATTTCCATGTGGGGAAGGATTTTTTCTTTCATGTTGTAATAAGAATCCTCCACCTTTGTCTCTACTGTGCCGGAACCGTATTTTTGGTTTAAGAAATCCCGTATAGTAATAATCATTGCTTTTTTCTGCCGGAATTTATCCATGTCATGATCTCGGATAATATATTCCATTGTTGCATTTTCTTCATCGCCCTGTACTGACAGAAGGTGATAAAAGCCCTCATAATTTTCCGTATGGGCGGGAATTTCTGCCGGAGGCAGCATTCCGTTAAATTCCATGGCTATAAGAGAGGCATTTTTCATTTTGTTTTTGCCCTCGCCGGGATGGATACAGTTGCCGTGCACCTTTACCACTGCAGAAGCCGCATTAAAATTCTCATATTCCAGTTCTCCCAGCGCACCTCCGTCAACCGTATAGGCGTAATCTGCCCCAAAACCTTTAACGTCAAACAAATCAGCTCCTCTTCCTATCTCCTCATGAGGAGTGAAAGCTATACATTTCCCCGGGTTGGATAAATTATTTTCCAGAAGACGTTCCACTCCGGCCAGAATTTCCGCAATTCCCGCTTTATCATCAGCTCCGAGAAGAGTAAGTCCGTCTGTTACAATTATATCCTGTCCTGCATATGATGCCAGTTCAGGGAACATTTTAACGGATAACACAATGTTTTTCTCACTGTTTAGGATTATATCTCCTCCGTCATAATTTTGTACTATACGGGGGCTGACTCCGGTACCGGAAAAAGCCGGAGCCGTATCCATATGGGAAATGAGGCCTATTTTCTTCTCATTTTCCCTGCCTTTACTTGCAGGGACCGTTCCGTATACATAACAGTGTTCGTCCACGAAGGCATCTGCAATACCCATCTCTTTCATCTCGTTTACAAGAACCTGTGCCAGCAAAAACTGCTTATCGGTACTTGGGCAGCTTTTGCTTTCCTCACTTGAACAGGTATCCATCCCGGCGTATTTTAAAAAACGTTCATATGCTTTCATAACTTTACCTCTTCCTGATTTTATACTGAATGTATTATACCACACATTTTGGATATGTTAATTCAAAATAAGTGTTTGTTAATTATTTGTTTATATGCTATAATAGGTAAAAATATTTTTTGGAGGTAATTTTTTATGTTAGTAACAGCAGAAGAGATGCTTAAAAAAGCCGTAGCAGGCAAATATGCAGTCGGACAGTTCAACATTAACAATCTTGAATGGACAAAGGCTATCCTTCTTACCGCACAGGAATTAAATTCTCCTGTAATTTTAGGTGTATCAGAAGGTGCCGGCAAATATATGACAGGTTTTGGCACGGTTGCAGCAATGGTTAAAGCTATGGATAAGGAACTCGGAATCACCGTTCCTGTTGCTTTACACCTTGACCATGGCTCATATGAAGGATGCTATAAATGTATCAAAGCCGGATTTACATCTATCATGTTTGACGGCTCTCATTATCCAATTGACGAAAACATTGCCAAGACCAAGGAATTAGTTTCCGTTTCACGTGCTATGGGATTATCCCTTGAAGCTGAAGTAGGTTCCATCGGCGGAGAAGAAGACGGTGTTGTAGGTATGGGCGAATGTGCAGATCCTAATGAATGTAAATCCATCGCTGATTTGGGTGTTACCATGCTTGCTGCCGGTATCGGCAACATTCACGGCAAATATCCCGAAAACTGGAAGGGATTAAGTTTTGAGACTCTTGCTTCCATTAAGGAATTAACAGGTGACATGCCTCTCGTTCTTCACGGCGGTACAGGCATCCCTGCTGATATGATTAAAAAAGCAATTTCTCTCGGTGTAGGCAAGATTAACGTTAATACAGAGTGCCAGCTTTCTTTTGCAGAAGCTACCCGTAAGTATATTGAAGCAGGCAAGGATCTTGAAGGTAAGGGCTTTGATCCCCGTAAGCTTCTTAATCCGGGCTTTGAAGCAATTAAGGCTACAGTTAAAGAGAAAATGGAATTATTCGGTTCAGTAGGCAAGGCTTAATCCGACGATTTCATCCCGGAATTTTGTGCTGCAGGCGCGCAATCTCCGGGGCACCACGCCTGCGACATGGTAAAAACAATGAACAATACTAATTTTCCTAATGATAACAGTAATGAGGAAGAGGATATTGAATTTGTTTCCATAAAAATGGATGGAGATTCCGATGATACGGAATCTTCTTCTGCTTCTATGGAAGAGACGGATACCGGCAAAACACCGGGTTCAACAGATTCAGGCGATACACCGGATTCAACAGATTCAGATGAAGAAGGTTCTTCCGGCGGCAAAATAAAATTTTCCAAAAAAGACATCCCTCGGTACATAGTGATGTTTATTTGTCTTGCCGTTTTTATTTTTTCATTATCAATGCTTATATATTACATATCAGGATACATAAAAGCGCGTAGCCTGTATAATGATATTGATTCGGATGTGAGGGAAACTTCAGACGGTACTACCGAATATGTAGATGACAACTATAATAAATACAGTTTTGAAATAGGCAGCACCATCGACTTTGAACAGCTCAAAGAGATTAATCCGGATACCATAGGATGGATTTCCATTCCGGTAGTGGGAATAGAATATCCTTTAGTACAGGGAACAGATAACGATTATTACCTTCATCACGCCCACAATAAGGCGGAGATGTATGCAGGAGCCATTTTTATGGATTATCGTTCCTCTGCAGATTTTTCAGACCGGCACACTTTCATATACGGACATCATATGCAGGATAGTTCCATGTTCACCAAGCTTTTGTATTATGATGATGAAGATTTTTATAATGCCCACAGTGACGAGAATTATTTCTACATATATACAGAAGAGAATGTAAGGGTATATCAGATTTTTGCAGTGGCCGATACAGATGTTTATACACATCCGATTCCTTTTTCTCTTTATGTACCAAGCATTTACTCCGTAGAAGAGTTTGTAGCGGCAGTCAGAGAAGTACAATTATATGATACCGGATTAGCAAATCTTACAGAAAATGACAGCATTGTGACTTTAATGACTTGTCAGACTAACTCGCAGTCCGATACGCGTCATTTAGTTTACGGTAAACTTATTACAATCGTTGATAATTAGAAAAAATACAACATATATTAAAAGGGTATTCTTTAAGCTTTCAAACAGCTTTGGAATACCCTTTTAATTTTATACAGGATAATTTAATCTTTCAGTAGAAATATTCTCCAATACCTCTTTACGGTATTTGACTGCATAATACTTTGCCATATCTATATTATTGTCCAGATAATTACCACAGTCTCTGGGAGAATATCCCGGAAGTTCACCTTCAAAATCAATTATATAATCTATCATATCCTTTATCAGTCCGATTATATCCTCTGACTTAAGATTTCCTGCCACAATCAGATAAAATCCTGTTCTGCAGCCCATGGGACCGAAGTATACAATTCTGTCCCCCCATTCTGTATTGTTTCTCAAAAATGTAGCTCCCAGATGCTCTATTGAATGAACCGCCGCCGTAACCATTACAGGTTCAACATTGGGTCTGGTAAATCTTAAATCGAAAGTGGTAACCGTTTCCGCTCCTATGTGGTCTTTTCTGGAAACATATATTCCCGTGAGTAAATCCAGATGATTAACGGTAAAACTTGGTATCTTGTCCATAATGCAACCTCCTTTTCAATCCGTAGTATTGCTCATTGTACCACATTTTTTATTTTCCTGCAATCCGGCGAAAATCATATATGGACTTTCCGGGACAATTAAGCTATTATTGATATGGTCATTAATTTACAAAGGAGTTTTTATGGAATCAAATACTTCATATGAACTGGAAGACATTCTTACCGCTGCCATGGATATAGGTGAATGTATGTTAAAATGCGGTGCGGAAGTATGGCGTGTGGAAGATACCATTGCCCGTATATGTGCCGCCTATGGCTGCGATAAATCCCACGTTTTTTCAATTACATCAATGATTACCGTAACTGAGAGCATTGATTCAAAGAGTGCCACTCAGACCAGACGGATATACAGATATTCATACAATCTGAAACAGCTTGAGTTTTTAAATGCACTTTCACGGGAGGTCTGTGCCACTACCCCTCCCCCTGAAGTCATCCAGAAAAAGCTTAAAGAGATTATGGTAAACTGTTCCCTCAAGAAAATCAAAAAACTTATCGGATACTCTCTGGGAACTTTTGCTTTTACCTTGTTCTTCGGGGGAACTGTATTTGACGGACTTATTGCCGCTTTAGTATCCATTGCGGTTTTCGGCATTGACTTTATTACTAAATCCGGCAAGATGAATCTCCTTGCCCATACGGTTTTAAGCTCCTGCATAGCAGGTTTTATTGTAGTGGGAATGGTCAGGGTGTTTCCGTCACTTCATATTGATAAAATAATAATCGGTAATGTAATGCTTCTTATACCCGGTGTCAGCCTGTGTAACGGCATCAGGGACCTTCTCTGCGGGGATATTGTATCCGGATTGTTAAGACTGTGTGAAGCACTTCTTGTAGCCGGCTCAATAGCAGTAGGTTTTGCAATACCTTTACTTATTACAGGAGGTGTATAAATATGCAGAATACAATTACCATTGTGTCAGCATGCATTGGAACAATAGGTTTTTCACTTATATACAACATACGCAAACGCCATCTTATACCCGGATTTGTCAATACCGTTATTGTAGTATCCCTTTATGTTATACTGTCCGGCCGCATAGATAATCTCCTTGTACTGAATACTTTCCTTTCAGTTATTGCCGCACTGCTTTCTGAACTGGAAGCAAGATTATTTAAAGCCCCCGTTACAGTTTTCCTTATTCCGGCAATTTTTCCTCTTGTACCGGGAGGATATCTGTACTATACAATGTATGCTATAATTACCCAAAACAGTGCCGCTGTAAACACAAATGCCAGCGCAGCCCTTATGACATCTCTCGGGCTTGCAACCGGCATTGTAATGGTGTCTTTAATATTTTCCTTTATCAGAAAGCGCCGTTAACTATTTGGCCGCTTTCTCCCACAATGTTTCTTCCGGCCATCCCGTGGTATCCCATACCCTGCGGATGGCTTTATAATAAAATCTCATCTTTTCTTTAATATGTGAACCGGAAAGATACTCCTCATCGGGTGAAATCATTCCATACTCCATAAGTCTTGCCAAATCCTCGGTAATAAATGTTTTGGAATAGGCATCAACAAAATATACTTCCTCAGGGTTCTGATATTCATAATACATTGCCCCTGTATTGGTATAGTCACCCACAACGCTGTAACCTTCTCCAAATTCATTAACATATGCTTCATAATACTGAAATCCCGGTGGATTAAGTTTATTCCAGGAGGTTTCGTCAAAATATGTGCCGCCTGTGATTAATTCCTCATACTCAATGCGTTTGTATATGGCATGGGAAATTTCATGGCAAATATTGCTTTCTATGGAATACATATAATTTACATCCAGTGCAATGACTTCATATTCATCAATGGTGGTTGCGAAACCCGCAGCGTCACTTATCATTCCCTCCGAAATAGGGGTCATACTGCCCACCAGATATATATTAACACCTGATAAATAGTTATCCTCAGTAAAATACTTAAAGAATCCTCCGGGATAATAATTCAGCACTTTTTCCACTATTTTAACCGCTGCCAGCATATCATCCATGTTTTCATATGATTCAGCACAGAAATCATTAAATATATACGGATTATTTTCTCCTACATAGACGGCTACACCATATTCATCATATATACGGTGTACCATATCCGAAATGTTGCCGTAATCCGCTTCGCTCACAGAACTTTCACTTACAGGCGTTACCTCTGCCGTATGTCCTCCGACTGCGACGGATACATCCGTTTTGTCACTTCCTTCAACATCCCATAGGAATATATCTCTGCATCCAATATCAGACTCAACTGCGAAAACAACCATATTCCTGTCCTGATTATATCCGTTGTACTCATCTATAATGCAGTATGAAAAGCTGATGTATTCTGAATATTCGTAGAGATAATAGCTGTTTATATTAATTAGAGTGTTGTTTTTTTCACTCATTTCTGCAAGGTCATATAAACTGAATTCAAAGCTGCCCCCGTTATTTT
>JBJEND010000217.1:0-6096 GCA_051880015.1 Butyrivibrio sp.
AAAAAGTAACCTTTGTCATAGCCGTTGAAAAGAACAGTGATTTACCCGGAAAAATAACAGAAATTACCAATGGGAAGGCAACAGTCATTAAAAACCGGGACCTTCCCATTGAAAAGCAGATTACAATATAATTCTAAGCTTTTTTGGAGAATTTTTTAATGAAAATAGGGAAAATTCCCACAATCCACAAAACAGCCAGGGCATAGCGTATGATATTTCCCGGAATGGAATATTCTCCGAAAAGCATCTTCAGTCCTGATTTGAGAAGAAGGGCAACGCCCAGTCCCACTGCAATTTTTAAAATCTGTCCCCATATTGTTCTGGTGGCCTTTGGATCAAATCTGACAAATGTGACTTCAATGAACCAGCCTATTCCAAAACCGATACCGGCGCCGGCTGCTTTAAAACAGTCTATGGCAAGCTCGGTGGTGCTTTTGCCGGAAGCCACTACATAGTATGAATAGCCTATAAGTGCAATGGAAATAATTTCTATAAGTACCAATACAATAACATTAGTGGTTTTGGTGGCCTTAAAATGTTCAAATACATAATTAACCCCAAATGAAACCGCTACGGTTATTCCGAATGCCACAAGTACATCCGCCGGGGTATGGCAGCCCAGATACATTCTGGTGAACATAACCAGAGCGATTATAGCAAAAGCCACAATGTAGCCCCATGCTTTTTTAAAATGGAATGCAAGGGCGGAGAAAAGTCCTGTGGAACCCTGGGTATGACCGCTGGGGAAGGAATATCCCGTTGCCCCTTCTCTGGCAGCTTCAACAGGATAAAGCCTTGAGTCTTTCACCCATGGCCTCTCAATTCTGAAGCCAATTTTAAGCCCCTGAACAGCCAGCCCGGAAATAAAATACGTGAAGCACAGCTTGTAAGCCGTTTTTTTGTCAAGACACCAGAAAAACAGGCAGAGCACTCCTATTACAATAATTTCACTTCCCAGATTGGTAAGAATATTAAATATCGTATCCAACACGGGATTTCTTAATTCCTGAAGAAAAAATAAAAAATCCATAAAATTCCTCTTTCCTAATTATTAATTTATTATACTGACTGTATTTTAACTTAAATCCGACTGTACGTCCAGAGAGTTTTGAAGTATAATAATATTAATATACAGCAAGGGAGCGTTTTTATGAAACTTACTTTTATCGGAGCGGATCATGAGGTTACGGGAAGCTGTCATATGCTTAATGCCTGCGGCAAAAATATCTTAATTGACTGTGGTATGGAACAGGGGATTGATGTATATGTTAATCAGGAGATACCGGTAGAGGTTCCTGATATTGATTATGTTCTTCTGACTCATGCCCATATTGACCATGCGGGACTTTTGCCACTGCTTTATGCCAGAGGCTTCAGGGGACAGGTGCTTGCTACGGAAGCCACCGTTGATTTATGTAAAATCATGTTAAAGGATTCTGCACATATTCAGGAGGCAGAGGCAGAATGGAAGAACCGTAAAGCAAAACGTGCCGGCAGGAAGGAAGAAGAGCCGTTATACAGTATGAATGATGCGGAAGGTGTTCTGGAGCATTTTATTTCCTGCGGCTATGATGAGAAAATTAATCTTACGGAGGGGATTGACATAAGATTTTCCGATGCGGGACATCTGCTTGGTTCTGCCAGCATTGAAATCTGGATGACTGAGGGAACCCACACAAGAAAAATCGTTTTTTCGGGAGACATAGGCAATATTAACCGTCCTATTATAAAGGATCCTCAGTATATAAAAGAAGCAGATTATGTTGTAATGGAATCCACATATGGTGACAGATACCATGATACTCAGGTGGATTATGTATCGGAGCTGGCGGCAATAACCCAGCGTACCTTTGAGAGGGGAGGTAATGTAGTCATTCCTGCATTTGCCGTTGGCAGGACTCAGGAGATGCTGTATTATTTCCGTAAAATAAAAGAGCAGAACATGATAAAGGGCTTTGAAAATTTCACTGTCTATGTTGACAGCCCTCTTGCGGTGGAAGCTACCAAGATTTTTAATAATAATATTGAGTGCTGTTTTGATGAAGAATCCATGGAGATGGTAAGAAACGGTATTAATCCTATTCAGTTTAAAGGACTCCAGTTATCAGTTACCAGTGAGGATTCCAAGGCAATCAATTTTGACAACAGACCTAAGGTAATTATATCTGCATCCGGAATGTGTGAAGCAGGACGCATAAGGCATCACCTTAAGCATAACCTCTGGCGTAAAGACAGCACCATTGTATTTGTTGGCTACCAGGCAGTAGGCTCGCTGGGAAGGGCGCTTCTGGAAGGCACTAACGAAGTTAAGCTGTTCGGAGAGGCAATAGAGGTTCAGGCAGAGATTATTAAACTGGACGGAGTAAGCGGCCATGCGGATAAGAATGGCCTTATAAAATGGGCAACTTCCTTTGAACCTAAGCCGGAAAAACTTTTTGTGGTACACGGAGAGGATACGGTGTGTGACAGCTTTGCGGACTGTCTGATTAATGAATACGGAATTAATGCCATTGCACCTTTTTCAGGGGCGGAGTATGACCTTGTCACAGGGGAGTGCCTGAGAGCAGGTATAAAGATTCGCATTGAAAGACCTTCCACACCGGCTAAGCGTGCATCTGAAGTATTTGAAAGACTTATTGCGGCAGGCAAGAGACTTATGACCGTTATACGTCATAATGAAGGAGGAACCAATAAAGATCTGGCAAAGTTTGCTGACCAGATTAACGCACTTTGTGATAAATGGGACAGATAGTCCGACAGTAATATATGCAGGAGTAATTTATGAAAGAGAGAATGTTATTTGTATTTAATCCCTATTCGGGAAAAAGCCAGATTAAAAATAAACTTCTGGATATTATTAATATTTTCACCAGAGCAGATTATGAAATAACCATTTATCCCACTCAGAGAGCGTTGGATGCCTATGACAGGGTGTGCGCCGCCGATGGTAAATATGACTGTATTGTATGCAGCGGAGGTGACGGAACACTGAATGAGGTCATTGCGGCAGTAAGCAGACACCGTCTTTCCCGGCCCCGGATAGGGTATATTCCCTCAGGCTCCACCAATGATTTTGCGGCCACTCTGGGAATCTCTAAGAATATGATAAAAGCAGCATATTCCATAGCCACCGGGACGCAGTTTCCCTGTGATATAGGCAAATTCAATGACAGATATTTTAATTATGTGGCTGCTTTCGGGGTTTTTACCGAAGTGTCCTATACGACACCTCAGAATGTTAAAAATGTGCTGGGGCATCAGGCGTATGTTCTTGAGAGCCTGAAAAGTATTTCCAAAATTACCTCCTATTATATGGAGGTTAAGGATGGAGACCATACCATAGCAGGGAATTTTATATACGGTATGATATCCAACTCAGAATCTGTAGGAGGATTAAAGGGAATATGCGGTTCGGGAGTATCGTTGAATGACGGATTGTTTGAGGTGGCCCTTGTACGTGAACCCAAAGATGCTGTGGATTTACAGTTGATTGTAGCGGGACTTTTTTCCAAAAAAGAAGAAAATCCCATGATAGAGAGATTCAAGGCAGACCACCTTGTAATAGAAAGTGATGTTTCAGTGGGCTGGACCCTTGACGGGGAGAACGGGGACTCACACCAGAGGGTGGAGATAAACGTTATCCCCAAGGCTGTGGATATTATTATTCCCCAGAAAACAGTCTCATTGAAAAATAAGCTGCTTTTAGGCAAATAACATTATGGCATGCTTTGTATAAGGTCAGAGTAATATATAAGGAGAAGATCCGTTATGCGGTCATAGCTTTTTACACCGTCACTCTGGCCGTTTGACTGCAGATAGGCATTATTAATGTCAGAAGATATATCTGCAATGGTGGTATCACCGATAGCAATTTCATTAATTTGTTCCTCAACAGTGCTCCAATAACTGTCCTGATAATCCAGGTCTTTTTTTGCCTGAGGGGATAAACTGTTCATCAATTCTTCATATTCTGCCCAGGTGCAGTTATAGAATACCTGGTTGGACACATAAATAAGGGCAAGCATTGTTCCGCTGTAACGGAATTCTGCCTTGTCTGATTCCATACATCCCAGATATGCTATAAAATTTGCTTCGTCTTCTCTCATATATCCGCTTAAGTGGGACAGCTCATGGCATATAGTAAAAGGCTTTTCAGAATCGGGCATATCGTTATTATAATTTGACTCAATGGTAAAGGGTGAGTATATTCCGCATATGTTCTGATAAGACATCACTTTGGAGAAAAATACCGGTTTGGCATTTGGGTAGTAATCTGACAGGCATGGATATTTAACGGATAAATCCTCCATGGCCACGGCAGCAGTTTTGGATAAATCAAGTTCCCCGGTGGTGAAATGACCGTTTTCATCCAAGGGGATTTTTTGGCTGTATTCGTTTACCTGTTCAATAAGAATGCGGCAAAGCTTTTTAAGGTCTTCATCGGTATGTTTTTCTGCTTTAAAATTAGCGCATACCGAAAAGGGCAGTCTGTAGTAGTTTACGCCACAGGTAAGGGAATACACCATAAGACATACAAGGACAATGCAGACCAGATTTAACAGATATTTTTTCAGGTGATACCAGAATATAAAACGCGTTGGTTTTTTGTGGTATCTGCATAATAAAACGATTAATTTAATGATGCAGAACAGGAGCAGAATTATTGCCGCTACAATCAGCAGTTCAAATACAGAGAAAGGAAGGGCGGAAAATGCGAAGCCTACTGTGCGTACAAAATAGGGATACACATTGTCTGAATATGAAGTGGCAAATACGGTGCTTACACGGTACATTATATTAAATACTACAAGAAAAAACAGCAGTATGCTTATGGTTAATATGTATTTTTTGTAGTTTATGAATTTGATTTCTTTTTTATCGGATTTGTTTTTCATTGTTAAAAGTCCTTTAATTATTATATTTGTTGTTGTGTATAGCAGGCAGTGGATTCTGTAATAACAAATCCGCAGCCGGTGTACAGCCTCATTGCCGCTATATTGGTTTCGGATACCTGAAGCCTTATCCGGGATACACGGTGGGAAAGATCTGACATAATGTACGTTATGAGTCTTTTGCCCAGGCCCTTTTGCCGGAATTTGGGAAGAATACAGACATCAAAAATGTTGGCAAGGGAAGCTTCAATGAATACGGAACAGTGTCCGGCCATATCATTCCCCAGGTAGCAGTAATAGGTGCTGTCTGATTCTTCATACTCTATGGCGAAATCATCAATATGATTATCGGAAAGCGGTAAAGAGACCGGACAGGGCCCGTTAAATTCCATAAGGTATTCATGGTAACAATATGGATATCCAAGGGCTTTGGCACATTCTTTAATTCCGGGATAGTTGTCCTTTCCAGTAAAGAATATATCGGATATATCAAGGCTGCTTCTTATAGCAGAAAGCATTTTACCAAAAATTCCCTTCCTGCGGAAAGACGGAAGCGTAATACCGGAGATTTCCCATCTGTCGGAATCGGGGTAGTAGTACGAGAATATGCACCCTGCAGCCGTGTCTTTATCATATGCCATGATAAATGCGTCGGGACTGTCCGTTCCGGTTGTGTCGGGGATGATGTATTGTATTTTATCCAGGGCCCTGCATAAATTATACAGGGACAAAAAATCGTTCTGCTGCTTTGTAGTTAATTCCCTGAGAAAAAGGTATTCCATATTTCTGAAAAATTCCCTTCATAATAGGTTGACAAAATATCCTGCATATAGTATATTATCACCTGTGACTGCATAAGTACAGTGACATTTTAAGCGCGAGTGGCTCAGTGGTGGAGCGTCTCCTTGCCAAGGAGAAGGTCGCGGGTTCGATCCCCGTCTCGCGCTTCTTTTTTGCAAAATATAGGTCCTATGTATAATTTTTCTAACCGGAAATTTTGTGTATAGGACCTATTATTTTTGCAAAGAGAGGCACAAGTGCCTCTCAAACCCCTTATTGCATAAGGGGTTCGTCTCGTCCTCCTAAAGTCGGACTCGGTCGGTTCGGTGGGAAAAAGGTCCACCGGACCTTTTTCTAATTCCGCCTCA
The DNA here is from genome assembly GCA_051880015.1 of Butyrivibrio sp. Classification (GTDB taxonomy): domain Bacteria; phylum Bacillota; class Clostridia; order Lachnospirales; family Lachnospiraceae; genus Eshraghiella. The sequence goes on from JBJEND010000217.1 coordinate 6,041, forward strand.
CCCCCGTCTCGCGCTTCTTTTTTGCAAAATATAGGTCCTATGTATAATTTTTCTAA
>JBJEND010000217.1:6196-7021 GCA_051880015.1 Butyrivibrio sp.
CCGGAAATTTTGTGTATAGGACCTATTATTTTTGCAAAGAGAGGCGCACAAGCGCCTCTCAAACCCCTTATTACATAAAATGGAGACACACTTAGATTTAGTGTGTCTTTTCTATTTCAAAAAAATTTTAAATAGATATTGTATATTAAAGTTGACTGTGATAATATCTATTTAAAGAAAATTTTAAATAGGTGAAAATTATGGGAGGTACAAATATTTTTAAGGTGCTGGCAGATGAGCAGCGTAGAGAGATCCTTATGATGCTGAAGGATGGCAGATTAAACGCCGGAGAGATTTCAGAAAAATTGCAGATTACCCCGGCGGCACTTTCTTATCATTTGAAATTATTAAAAGGTGCTGACTTAATTTCAGAGTATAAAGAAAAGAACTTCATATATTATGAAATCAATACTACTGTTTTTGATGAATTAATAATATGGGTTAATCAGTTTGGAGGGAAAAAATAATGAAAAGATTAATGTGGTTTTTTGCAATGATTCCAGTGGCTGTTACAAGTATAGTGTTACAGTTTATGCCGGATGTAATACCTATGCATCATGATTTGGAAGGCAACACTGATAGATGGGGGAGTAAAACGGAAAGCTTTATTTTTCCGGTAATCATTTTGTTTATTACACTTTTCTGGTATTTACTAATTCGTGTGTATGAGAAAAAGGCTATAAATGCAAAAGCGGAAAAAGAACAAATGGAAGCAAAATCAGCTGCTAAGGTATTGAGTATTGTTGGACTTTCACAGGCTGTAATGTTTGGAATTATGCATTATTTTATTCTCTATTCTTCTTATGTGCAGGCAGGTACGGGAAG
>JBJEND010000218.1:0-1543 GCA_051880015.1 Butyrivibrio sp.
GGATATGGTGAGCTACTTAAAGCAGAAATCTTGAATTAATCAGCGTTTCCTTAACCAATATGAAAAAAAAGAATCTTTTTGATTGCCTGTTCTATCTGGATGAATTGGCAAAGAAAGAAGGACTTACTGGTTATGTTGATATGATTGTCAACAGGCAGGAACAGGAAGTATACCTGTAAAAGGTTAGCATGGTTATATGGCGGTTCTATCGGCAAGGAGCATCAGGCAGGACGGTTTTATGCATTTTGTAAATTGTCCTGCCGGAAATTAATTGTTTTTAAAAAATGATTCTTTTTGGATTCTCTGGTTTTTGTCCCGTAAGGTATCTATCAGAGACCGAACCAGTTTTATATCATTTTCATCGAGTCCTGATACGTCAACAGAATTATTTTTCTCAAATCCGAGCAGATAGTCCGTAGAAACATGAAGAACTGCTGCCAATTTCTTGACAATTTCAAGTGAGGGGAGTCTATCGCCCACTTCATAGAAGGATATAATGCTGTTTTTTACACCAACTAAATCTGCAAGCTGTTTCTGAGTAAGATTTTTTTGCTTGCGCAGGCTTTTTAATCTATCTCCAAATTCTACCATTTTGTATACCTCGTTCCACTCTTTGCTTAAATTGTATAAATTATTATTTGACTTATGGTGGAATATATTTAACAATTATGTAGAAATAGTGTTTGGGATTTGATATAATTATAATATTATAGCAATATAGAGGTGATTTTATGAATAAAGATACAGTAACCGTTTCAAAAAAGATAATTGTGACATTTTTAAAAAAGCAATATGAATTTCCTCAAGATATAATTGAATATATAAGTCTTTTATCCCTCACAGAGGATATGAAAGATACGTTGATGACAGCTTTTGTAAAAAAAATCAGCGGAAGTGTAGGAATTATTGATAGCAAAGATTTGCATGATAACTTGAAAAAACAAGCCAGCAAATTTATTGAGAAATTGTGTGGCAAGGGCATATATTCTAAAACCATTGATGACTATGTGTTTGATAATGAAGGGTATAAACTATATGATAAAGTTAATAAAGATGCTCTTGATGCTATGAAAAGTTTCTTGATGGAAGATATGGATAATGTTACTTTAGGTTTAGAAACTGCATCTCAAAATGCTGCATCTACTATAACTGGGAGTGGTATCACAGTATTTTCAAATAGTTTTTTAACTCTTGCCGCAACAGCAGCAATGGAATACTCTGTTTTGAAAAATCAGTATAAAAAGGCAGATATTCAATATCAAAAAGAATTATCCGGTATTATAAATTCCAGTGATAAAGAACGCAAGAAAAAAGAAAATGACTATATAAACACTGTATATATTCCAAATATGGAAAAAGCGTTGACGCTGTTTGTATATAATTTGATGGACAAATATATAAAAGATTTGATATCTGAGGGGATGTTTAATGCGGATACGCTTAAATATGTGGATATTATGCGTTCTCAGGCGTTGTTACAAAATCTTAAATTAAGGAAACGCTGATTAATTCAAGATTTCTGCTTTAAGTAGCTCACCATATC
>JBJEND010000219.1:0-6961 GCA_051880015.1 Butyrivibrio sp.
TGACTGATGAAGGCGATGGATGGTTTGGTTATGAATTAACCGGTGTCGATACAGCAGATATCACTTTCAACGGAGCGTTTGGTCAGACAGCAGTTTTATCCCGTACATCAGGTGAATGGTGGTATGCAGCCGATACATGGTTTGATCATAAGCCTACTTCAGAAGAGCTGACACCGGTTGATACCGGAGATGCTTTTCCGATTGCATTATTGGCTATAATGATTGCAAGTACTTCAGCATTTATATTTGTAAGCGTAAAGAAAAAAGAAACAGCGTAGTATTAATAAAAGGCATTGGTGAATGTACCAATGCCTATTTTTTGCTATTTTGAATTATTGCGGCTTCAGCTAAGCTTCCCACCTTCCACTGGCACCGCAGGGCAGTGCAAGTCCCGTTCCGGTAACCGGAAGGCCTATTTCATCGGAGGCTACCCTTCCCCCGTGTTTTGGACAAATCGCGGTTCCTATCATATAGGTTAGTACGGAGGGGGCAAGTCCTGTGGTATATGAATTAATGAGAAAGAAAAGTGCATTCTCCGAAAGGAGCTGTTCACACAGCTTTATCAGCGGATAAACGGATTCTTCAATTTTCCAGATTTCTCCTTTAGGCCCTCTGCCGTAGGACGGAGGGTCCATGATTATTCCGTCGTATTTATTCCCCCGGCGGATTTCCCTCTCTACAAATTTGACGCAGTCGTCCACAAGCCAGCGTATTGGGGCATCCAGAAGACCGGAAGAAGCTGCGTTTTCCTTTGCCCAGCCAACCATTCCCTTGGAAGCATCCACATGGGTTACGCTTGCACCGGCCGCTGCCGCCGCCAGAGTGGCACCGCCTGTGTACGCAAAAAGATTCAGAACCTTAACAGGTCTGCCGGCATTGCGGATTTTATCACCAAACCAGTCCCAGTTTACTGCCTGCTCAGGGAAAAGCCCTGTGTGCTTAAAGGAAAAAGGCTTAAGATTAAAAGTCAGATTTTTATAATTAATGGACCACTGTTCCGGAAGATTGAAAAACTCCCATTCGCCACCGCCCTTAGTGCTTCTGTGGTAGTGTCCGTTTCTGTTACGCCATCCGGAATCTTTACGGTCCGTATCCCATATTATCTGGGGATCCGGCCGCACCAGCAGATAGTCTCCCCAGCGTTCTAATTTTTCACCGGAGGAAGTGTCAATTACCTCATAATCCTTCCATTCATCAGCAATCCACATAGCATGTCTTCCCTTTCTGATTTGTTTTCTTCCTATAATATAATAGAAAGAAAAGATAATGGCAAGAAAAATTGAAAATATGCTTGAATATGTGTAATATGTGGATTATTCTTAAATATATAACAATACGTACGATATAAGATGGGAGAGTGCCGTATGATGAACAAAAGACCGAGAATATTAGGATTGATAACTGCATTAGTATTATTATTTGCGGGGATTGTCATTCCGGGAGATTTTAATTCCAGGGAGGTTAAGGCAGGGGGATTTAAAACTTCGTCTGCTGTAACCGTAACAGATACTACACAGCAGTTGAGTTCAGCAACCACTGCGGCTCCATCCAATGTTCAGGATGGACTGACTCTCCACTGCTGGAACTGGTCATATAAAGATATAGAGGCCAACATGGCGCTTATTGCAAGCCAGGGTTTTACCGCCATTCAGACATCTCCTATACAGCAGGCAAAGGAGGCTACCAAGGGTAAGCCTATGGGAAACTGGTGGGTATATTACCAGCCCATGGGATTTCATATTGATAATACAGGCAACAGTGCACTGGGAACCAAGGCAGAGTTCCAGAGTATGTGTAGCACTGCCCATTCCTACGGAATCAAGGTTATTGTGGATGTGGTAGCTAACCATATGGGCAATCAGAATTCCAATGATTTGTCCTCCGCAATTATTCCTGACCTTCGCAATGACTCATCATGTTGGCATGATATTACCAAAAACACCTATGACTACAATAAGAGATATGATATCACCCAGTGGTGCATGAACGGGGTGCCGGATTTGAATACCGGTAATACCAAAGTCCAGAATTATGTTTTGAGCTTTTTAAAGGAATGTATAGATGCGGGAGCGGACGGATTTCGATTTGATGCGGCAAAGCATATTGAAACACCGGATGATGGTGCAGACAACTGCGCCAGCAACTTCTGGCCCACTGTTATTAACGGTGCCAAATCCTATGCAGCTTCCAAGAGAGGAATTGATTTGTACTGCTATGGTGAGCTTTTGGACAGTCCCGGCGGTTCTCTCCCTGTAAGCGCATATACCAAATATATGAGTGTTACCGATAACTCCTGGAGTAACACACTGCGAGGCAGTATAGCCGGAGGAGGAAGCGTTTCTCCTTTCTACCATAAGGCGGATACTGCGGCTTCCAAGCTGGTATTGTGGGCTGAATCCCATGATACATATGCCAATGAAGGTTCCGGCAGCGTATCCGTGCAGAATATTAATAAGACCTGGGCAATAGTTGCAGCCAGAGCGGATGCAATGGGACTGTATTTTTGTCGTCCTGCCAATATGTCTTCCCAGAAGCTGGGTGCAGGCTCTGTTACAGGCTGGGCATATAAAGAGGTAGCGGCAGTTAACCGTTTCCACAATGCCTTCGTGGGAAAGTCTGAATATATATCCAATGAAAACGGAATTGCATACTGTGAAAGAGGAGATTCCGGAGTGGTTCTGGTAAACTGTAATGGTGCCAATGCCGCGGTCAATGTTACTGCCCATGTGATGAAAGACGGAACCTACACTGACCAGCTTACCGGCAATACTTTTACCGTTTCCGGCGGACGTATTAAAGGTAATATCGGCGGCACGGGAATTGCTGTAGTATATAATACATCTGATAATTCCGGCAGCTCATCCGGTGGCAATACGGCGTATATTGAACTTCCTTCCGGCTGGAGCAGCAAGGTATACTGCTATGTATATGATGCTGCCACAGGTACTGTAAGCAACGGTCAGTGGCCCGGAGCAGCCATGACTAATGTATCCGGCAAAATATACAAATATACCGTACCGGACAATATTAAGAACCCAATGGTTATTTTCTACAGTAGTGATTCCTGCCGTTATCCTGCAGATTTGGAACCGGGACTTTCTTTAACCGGCAGTATGATTTATCAGAACGGAGAGTGGAAGAGCTATACGGAAGTAACTTACGGAACTGTAGTTGTGCAGTATGTGGATGAAAATGGTAAAAGTATTTCTGAATCCGTGAATTTGCAAGGAGTAACCGGTACAAAATATTCTGTTTCCCGGAAGAATATAGCAGGGTACAGTTTTGTGAAAACCTCAGGCCAGGCTTCCGGTACATATACCAACGGTACAATAACTGTGAAGTTTATTTATTCTCTTAGCAGTTCGGGAGAAACCGTAAGCAGTACCACAGGCTCTAATATAGAAGAAACTCCTCAGGAAAGTAATGAAACAAAAGAAACTACCTCCAATGGAGAAAATGAAGAAACAGGCAGTGAAGAATCCAAAGAATCCTCTTCTGAAAGTTTGGAAAGCGAAAGCGCAGCGGCTGATACTTCTGCAAATGAAACAGGAAGCTCTGCTAATAAAGATAATAAAGAAGACAATAATATAGAAGAAAGACCGGCGAAAAAATTCCCCTGGGCAGCAGTGGTTATACCTGTTGCAGTACTGGCTGCGGGAGGAGCAGTATTTGTATTTTTAAGATATAGAAATAAAAAAGAAGAAAATTTATAAATTGTATTTCAAAAAGTACAATTTTGAGGTATTGCATTTTGGCATTACTTACTATATACTAGTATCTGCTGTGACATTGATAGCGATGAAGCGTGAGGTTGCTGTTGTTTAACAGGTTTTTCCGTGGAGCGAATGTCAAGTTAGGAAACTGACGACAAGTCACTGTACAACTTACCATCTGCTTAATGCAGAGATGACCGTGAAGACGGAGCGTTTTGAGCAGACAAACGCGACACACACGGGGATGTGTACAGTCACCACTTGTTGTACTGAGATACGCAATGTATCAGTTCTAATAGTACGAAAAGGAGGCGGCTTTTTTTATGGCAAGTCAAGTAATGAGAATTACACTTAAAGCTTACGATCATCAGTTAGTTGATCAGTCAGCTAAGAAAATTATCGAGACTGTTAAGAAGACAGGATCTCAGGTGAGTGGTCCGGTACCTCTTCCTACTAAGAAGGAAGTTGTTACAATCCTCAGAGCTGTTCACAAGTACAAAGATTCAAGAGAACAGTTTGAGCAGAGAACACACAAGAGATTAATCGATATCATTACTCCAACACAGAAAACTGTTGATGCATTATCCAGACTGGAGATGCCGGCGGGTGTGTACATTGACATTAAGATGAAGAATAAATAATTCATCTGATGTAATTTTAAGTAAGTAGTCCTCGAAGGGTTTTATATAAACTGTTCTAGGATGTTTTCGGACATAACCGAAAACCGCTGTAGATTAAACAGGAGGAAAATTATTATGAAGAAAGCAATTTTAGCTACAAAAGTCGGAATGACTCAGATCTTCAATGATGAAGGCGTGCTTGTTCCGGTAACCGTACTTCAGGCAGGACCATGTGTGGTTACACAGGTTAAGACAGTTGAGAACGACGGTTACGCAGCAGTTCAGGTCGGATTTGTTGACAAGAAAGAAAAGGTTGTCAACGTTGACAAGAGCGGCAAGAAAGAAATCAGAAACAGACATGGTGTTACAAAGGCAGAGAAAGGTCATTTTGACAAGGCCGGCGTTTCATACAAGAGATTTGTAAGAGAATTCAAATTCGACAATGCAGAAGAGTATTCTGTAAAGGACGAGATAAAGGCTGACATCTTCGCAGTAGGCGATAAGATTGATGCTTCTGCGATTGCAAAGGGAAAAGGATTCCAGGGTGCAATCAAGAGACTCGGACAGCACAGAGGACCTATGGCTCACGGTTCTAAATTCCATCGTCATCAGGGTTCCAACGGTGCTTCTTCCAATCCAAGCCGTGTATTCAAAGGAAAAGGAATGCCCGGACACATGGGAGCTAAGAAAATAACCGTTCAGAATCTCGAAGTAGTCAGAGTAGATGTTGAAAATAACTTAATCTTAGTTAAGGGAGCTGTTCCCGGCCCTAAGAAATCTTTAGTAACTTTGAAAGAGTCAGTAAAGTCAGTTCAATAAACTGATTTTCAGGAAGGAGGAACACACAGATGGCAAAAGTATCTGTTTACAATATTGAAGGCAAAGTAGTTGGAGATATAGAACTTAACGATGCTGTGTTCGGTGTTGAAGTTAATGAACATCTTGTACACATGGCAGTAGTCAGCCAGCTTGCTAATAAGAGACAGGGAACACAGAGCGCTAAGACCCGTGCCGAAGTAAGCGGTGGCGGAAGAAAGCCATGGAGACAGAAAGGTACAGGACATGCCCGTCAGGGTTCAACAAGAGCTCCACAGTGGACCGGTGGTGGTGTTGTATTTGCACCGAAGCCAAGAGATTATTCTTTCAAGATGAATAAGAAAGAGAAGAATCTTGCTCTTAAGTCTGCACTTTCATCAAGAGTTGCAGAAGACAAAATTATCGTCTTAGACAGCATCAAGTTTGAAGAAATCAAGACCAAGAACATGGTAGCTGTTTTAGATAACCTTAAAGTAAACAAGGCATTGGTAGTTCTTAACGATAACGACAAGAACGTTGTTTTATCCGCAAGAAATATTCCTAATGTAAAGACTGCATCAACTAACACAATCAACGTATATGATATTCTTAAATATGATAAGTTGATAGTAACAAAGGATGCTGTAGCAACAATCGAGGAGGTGTATGCATAATGGCAAACGTACAGTACTATGATGTAATCCTTAAACCGGTTATCACAGAGAAGAGTATGGAAGACATGAGCTCAAAGAAATACACTTTCCTTGTGCATCCGGATGCAAACAAGACTCAGATTAAAGAAGCAGTTGAGAAAATGTTCGAAGGAACAAAGGTAGCTAAAGTCAACACAATGAATCTTGACGGCAAGACCCGTAGAAGAGGAATGACTTTCGGCAAAACTGCACAGAAGAAGAAAGCAATCGTTCAGCTTACTGAAGACAGCGCTGATATCGAAATCTTCGCAGGACTTTAATCAGATTCCGGCGTAGAAAAAGTGATGAAAATATTGCGCCGGACAATAGCTTCGCATTTTGCGGGGCAAAAATAATGAACGCCAGGAAGCGTTGTAAAACAAGAGACATCGAAAGGAGAAACAAAAATGGGAATTAAGTCATATAACCCATATACACCGTCAAGAAGAAACATGACCGGTTCAGACTTCTCTGAAATTACCAAGAAGACACCTGAAAAGTCATTGCTTGCTTCTAAGAAGAAAACCGCTGGCCGTAATAACCAGGGTAAAATCACTGTCAGACATCACGGTGGTGGAAACAGACAGAAATACAGAATAATCGATTTCAAGAGAAGAAAAGACGGAATTCCGGCTACTGTAATTGGAATTGAGTATGATCCAAACAGAACAGCAAACATCGCATTAATCTGCTACGCAGACGGCGAGAAAGCATATATTATCGCTCCACAGGGACTCACTGATGGAATGAAGGTTATGAACGGACCTGAAGCAGAAGTTCGTGTAGGTAACTGCCTTCCTCTTGAGAACATTCCGGTAGGTACCGAAGTTCATAACATCGAGCTTTATCCGGGAAGAGGCGGACAGTTAGTTCGTACAGCCGGCGGTTCAGCTCAGTTAATGGCTAAAGAAGGCAAATATGCAACACTCAGACTTCCTTCAGGAGAGATGAGAATGGTTCCGATTATCTGCCGTGCTACAATCGGTACAGTAGGTAACTCAGACCACAACCTTATTAACATCGGTAAAGCCGGACGTAAGCGTCACATGGGTATCCGCCCGACAGTCCGCGGTTCCGTAATGAACCCTAATGACCATCCACACGGTGGTGGTGAAGGTAGAGCACCTATCGGACGTTCAGG
>JBJEND010000220.1:0-6842 GCA_051880015.1 Butyrivibrio sp.
ATTGAGGAAGAGCAGATTCGCAAAGCTGAAGAGGAAGCAGCGGCAGCCAAGAAGGCGGCAGAGGAAGCAGCGGCGGCAGCACAGCAGGCTGCAATGAATAAATATTCCAATGTACAGACTACTTCAAGAGATTCATACAATGTAACAGAAGAGGAAATACATCTTCTTGCAGCTATTGTATATTATGAGTCAGGCTGGGAACCGGCAGAGGGACAGTTGGCAGTAGCCAATGTAGTTCTTAACAGAGTATTCTCATCCAGATTCAGACAGAATACCATTGCAGAGGTTGTATATGCACCGGGACAGTTTTCAGGGGTAATAGTGGACGGAGCAATATCACAGAAGTTCCAGAGCATACTGAATATGTCCAATGAACAGCTTAATGTCAGAGGCTGCTATGATGCGGCGGTAACGGCACTGTCAGGTGTGAACAACATTGGTGATTTGAACTTCTTCGTGTCGGTTAAGAAAGCGAATTACGCAAAGTATACCAATTATACAATTATCAATAATCATTGCTTCTATACTTATTAAAATAATATATCCGCAGTTCATAGCGAACTGCGGATTTGTTATGCTCTGGGAAAAGTAAGAGTTACATTAAACTGGTCACCGTCTATTTCTATTACAAGTGTTCCTCCCATAAGCTCAGTAAGACTTTTGGCAATGGCGAGTCCCAGTCCGCTTCCTTCCGAATGTCTGGATAAATCACCCCGGACAAATCTTTCCGTAAGCTCCTCAGGGGAAAGTGTAATCTCATTCTGGGAAATATTCTGGAAGATTATTTTCACATCCTCACCGGAGACAATTTTTACATATATTCTGGAGCCGGGGAGGGAATATTTACAGGCGTTCACAAGAATATTGTCAAAGACTCTGTAAAGACGGATACCGTCGGTATAAATTAATATTTCATCCGAGGGCACGCTGCATATTATTTTCAGATTTCTTAAAACTGCATTATCGGAATGCTCTGCCACTGCCTGGGATACAAGAGTAGCTATATTGCAGTTCATCATGTGCAGTTCAATATTTCCGGTGGTGGCTTTGGAGGCTTCTATCAAATCTTCAATGAGTTTTTTCATTCGGGCAGAGTTACGGGACAGAATCTCAAGATACTGTGTGCGCTGTTCATCGGTTATATCCTCACGGCTAAGTAAATCGGTATAATTTATTATGGATGTAAGAGGCGTTTTAATATCATGGGATACATTGGTAATTAATTCGGTTTTGGTCCGCTCATCTCTGATGCTTTTTGCCACTGTAGCCTGCATTGCAGAGCCTATTTTATTTAAATCGTCATAAATTGTGTTTATTATAAGGGGTGAACCATGTATGGAAGCATCCCAGTTTTCCCGGGTATACTGTTTTATCGTATCTCCGATAAGACTGACATTAAATATAAATTTTATCCATAGAAACAGCAGTAACAATATTCCTGCTGCAATAACGATAAAATGCGTATTATATCCTACAATGCAGAGGATGGCAAAAATGACTGCCGTATAAATACCTGTAATAAGTCCTTTAACTTTTATACTTTGGCGCCGGTATATTTGAACAGTCAGAAGTCTTGAAACAAAGGTCCTGTTTATGATACGTCTGATTACTTCATATGTAAAAAGGCAGAAGCAAAAGGAAGCTGATACACAGGATATAACTGTAGAGGTAATATTACCGGATGATATCAAATGATTGACACTGTCTGCAATTCCGATAATCCGTGAAACATATATATATGCCGAAAATGCCATCGGCACAAGGAAAACAGCCCACAATACCGTGGAAGACATTTTGTTTAAAAGTATATCAGGAAAACAGGAGACTTCCCCGGCATCAATTAATATGCGAATCAGGCAAAATATACAAGCAGCCATAAGAACTGCACTTATTCCCGCTGCAATTATAAAATTATAACGATTATTATACAGGAAGCAGAACACGTTGTTCATTTCTTTGTATTCGTCAGAATAACCGAAATTTTTATCAAGGGTTACATATATGGTAATTTCAAATACATCAGAACTGTTGGCGGATAAATACTCCTCTTTGGTGCAGCGAACAAGCTGTTCTGCGGAAATCCCTCTGTATTTAATGAGGAAATACAGGGTTTTCTCATATATGGGTTTTTTGTAGCTTAGAGAAACGTCCGTGCTGATACCCGTATCCAAAAAAACGCCTATATTGCTGTAGGCGTATTGTATACGCTTAAGATTAATGAAATTAACCAAACTTGTATTCGCCACTGTGGTAATATCGTCCCCGCATTCCTGTACAATCTCTTTGGCGGCAGGGGTAAAAAAATTCGTCAGGGCGGCATCTTTATCCTGCCGGTATGAATCTGCTGTTGTATGGGTCAGAATAATCAATGCCAAAGACAGTAAAAAAGCGGTAACAGAAATAACAAATAAAAATAATGCGGGTAAAATCAAATTTTTTTTACGCAAGGCGGTATTCTTCATGTTAATCCTTCCTTCATTTATTTTATATATTATACCACATAAGGCTGCCATTACTGGCAGCCAATTTGTTAATAAGGAGAAAAGTTTTTAAAAAAAGAAAATATTACTCATAATAATACTCAAATCGGTTTGTTATATCGCCGGTTACCACATCCACATAGAACAATGTATATTTGTCATCACTCTGATTGATTGTAATTATTTTCCAGCATGGCCTGAGAATGGCGTCGACTTCCTCCAGACGCTCCTTAGGCACTTCACAATTTCTGTATACCAGCTCTATGCCCTGCACCTCATATACGGAATTATTGCCAATATTTTCAGACAGAAGATAAAGAGCCTCCTCTGCCGGAATCATTTCCGTAATGGTATCTGTTTCCACAACAGTGCCTGTCATACATCCGAAGGACAGCATTGTATCGGGATAAGTGCTTACAGCATAGTCAATTTCACCGGAATCATGGCTGAATTCGTCATTATACATGTCCTGTGAAGCATTGGAACCGTATTCAAAGGGAATACCCTTATAAATACGTCTTACCTTAAAGCAGACACCGTCATATTCGCCATTATCCAGAATCCTGACATCACCTATGCCAAAGGTGATTTTGTCATCATGGGGAATGGGGAAACTCTCATTAAGATAATTTAAAACCTGTTTTTCCAGCTCGGATAATTTTATCCTGCCGTCCTTGAGATTGATTTCCACATCCTCAATCTGTCTGATACAGGATATATACGGATATACTTTTTTGTATTCAGTGGGATGAATATCCCCTAAGCCGTATCTGGAAAACCACACATTGTTAAGGGCTTCCGTTATCTGCACCATATATCCTCCATTGGAAGTTTCGTTGCCAAATAAAAATTCAGCCCGGGGCATGTTGTATTTTTCATCGGCACATTCCGTGGCAATGTCGTCATATTTTACATACACGGTTTCGCTGTCAGGAAAATAAAAATCCACTACTAATGAAGATTTATCAAAATCCTCCATAAAGAATTTATCAATAACATCATTCATGGCAGCAAAATTTTCCAGAAAAGTCTTATCCATATAACTGTTATCTGAAAGAATTTCAATAGTGTATACACCTTCTATTTCTTCCGTAGAAGCATAAAAATCAGTAAATATAAGGTTATCATATTTATCTGTTTTATCGGAAGGTATATCTTTGATTGCTTCTTCCTGTTTGACAAGGGACATGCTCTCAGTTTCCGGTTTATCTTTATCCCTTGAAATAATCAGCGCAAAAACGATAAGAATAACACATATACCCGTACAGACACAGATTAATAAATTTTTTTTCATATTGTAACGCTATCTCCACTCTCAATTTTGTAACCCTGCCCCCATACAACTTTAAGGGTACGGGGATTGGCAGGATCAATTTCTATTTTTTCCCTCAAATGTCTGATATGTACTGCAACTGTGCTCTCACAGCCGATTATTCTTTCGTTCCACACATGGGAATATATATCGAGTGGTGAAAAAACTGTCCCCGGATTCCGCATAAGAAGCTTAAGAATATCATATTCTTTAGGTGTGAGAACAACAGGTTCGCCGTCAACCGTTACCTTCCTCTGTAAATCATCCAGTTCTATTCCCCCTATACGGTATGAGTTCACAGAGGAAGATATATTCCCCAGGTTGAAATAACGGCGCAGGGATGAAGAAACCCTTGCAGTAACTTCATTTGGATTAAACGGTTTTGTGATATAATCGTCAGCCCCCGCATCCAGTCCCGATATCTTATCATTGTCCTCCCCCTTGGCAGTGAGTAAAATAATGGGAATGTTGCTGAAACGGCGTATTTCGGTCATGGCGCTGATTCCGTCCATAACTGGCATCATAATGTCCATAATGACAAGATGTATGTCGTTACAGCGGACAGAATTAACCGCTTCTCTGCCGTTGTAAGCGGTATAAATATTATAGTCCTTGTTGGACAGATAAATTTTGAGGGCATTGACGATGTCCCTCTCATCATCACAAATTAATATATTTTTCATAAACCGTACTCCAAAGATGTGTATAAACCGATATCTGTTTATAAAAAAATTATAAATTGTCCGGAAACAAAAATAAAGCCGTAAATTATTAAGATTTCTTTAAGACATTGTTCGATTGAAAAAAATATATACAGGGTGTACAATATTCCTCGTAAAGGAAATATATCAGGTTACATAGGAAGGGAGGTATTACCTATGGATAATCCGTTTATTTGGATTTGGCTTGGTTTGGTAGTTGTATTTATTATCTTTGAAGTATGTACAACAAGCCTGACAACAATATGGTTTGCCGGAGGAGCAATGTTATCCTTTATTCTGGCACTCCTTAAAGCTCCTTTATGGACACAGATAACTGCCTTTGTTGTAGTGTCGGTACTGCTGCTTATATTTACAAGACCGCTTGTGGAGAAAGTTCTTAAAGTGGGTACTTCCAAGACTAATATTGACAGTCTTATCGGACAGAAGGCAAAAGTTCTTGTGGAAATCAATAACGATAAGGATATGGGATTTGCCGTGGTGAACGGTCAGGAATGGACTGCAAGAGCTGAGGATGGCTCCGAAATTATTCCTGAAGATGCCCTTGTGGAAATTGTGGCAATTTCCGGTGTCAAGCTTATCGTTAAAAAAATCTAAACCCGATGGGTATGAAGAAACAGGAGGATGTACATTATGTTAATGTTAGCAATCGGAACAGGACAGAAAGTTGCAATTATTATTGGCGCTGTGATACTGCTTATTATTTTGGCTTCTTGCATCAAAGTAGTTCCCCAGGCACACGCAGTTATTCTTGAAAGGCTTGGTGCATACAAGGCTACATGGGGTGTTGGTATCCACCTCAAACTGCCGATTTTGGACAAGGCTACCAAGAGAATGAGCCTTAAGGAACAGGTGGTTGATTTCCCTCCCCAGCCTGTTATTACCAAGGATAACGTTACAATGAAGATAGATACGGTAGTGTATTATCAGATTACGGATTCGAAGCTGTATGCATACGGTGTGGAATATCCCATTATGGCCATTGAGAATCTCACAGCCACCACACTTCGTAATATTATAGGTGAACTGGAATTAGACCAGACACTTACCTCAAGAGAGATTATTAATACCAAGATGAGAGTTGCCCTGGATGTGGCTACTGATCCCTGGGGAATTAAGGTAAACCGTGTAGAGCTTAAGAATATTATTCCCCCGGCAGAAATCCAGAATGCCATGGAAAGACAGATGAAGGCAGAACGTGAAAGACGTGAAATGGAGACAAGGGCAGAAGGTGAAAGAAAGGCCAATATTACCATTGCAGAAGGTAAAAAACAGGCTGCCATTCTTGAAGCCCAGGCTGAAAAAGAATCAGCCATTCTCCGTGCCGAGGCTAAGAAGGAAGCTACCATTCGTGAGGCGGAAGGACAGGCAGAAGCTATCCGTGCAGTACAGATGGCTAATGCAGAAGGTATCCGTTTCATTAAGGAAGCCGGAGCAGACGAAGCCGTATTGAGATTAAAGAGCCTTGAAGCCTTTACAAAGGCTGCAGACGGACAGGCAACCAAAATCATCATACCTTCAGAAATTCAGGGACTTGCAGGACTTGCAAAATCCGTTGTGGAAGTGGGTAAGGATAGCTGATAAATAACAATTGGGGATGTAAAAACTTACATTTTGTTTTTACATCCCCTTCTGATTCAGTTTACTTCTTAAGCAAAGAAATTAAATAATCTGCAGCGTCCTTCAGACCGGAAGCAGTGAAAGTATAGGTATCATCTTTATCGTATTTAAGACTTCCGTCTTTTTCAACGAAAACATATCTTCTTCCGTCCCCCATACTGTAATCACAATAATCACTTAAACTGTATTCCTTGCCACCTGCCTGAGAATAGGTTATGCCATTGTTGGAATTTAAAATAAATATTCCCATATCACCTATATTCACCAGAGACATTATGTCACTGTCTTCATAAGATGCATTCTCATCACCGTACATACCCGGAACCAGAAATTCTATTTTTTCGGAGGCGGAATTGCCTTTATACGTCTCTGAAACTGAAATAGTGTATTTGGTCTTGTTGAGTTCACTGATATACTCATGTCCGGTTACAGTACCCTTTACGATTAATGCACTTCCGGTTATTATATCTTCCTGAGTGAGTGCTGTCAGCTCACCGTTATTCACTGTACTGTTCTGAGACGTGCCCGTATTACTTGTTCCGGAAGATGTATTCAAACCGGAACAGCCTGCTGTGAAAAGAAGTGAAAACAGTAAAAGATTCAGGCAAAATGCCCTTGTAAGATTTTTTCTCATAATTAAATCCTCCTCATAAATTAAATGGGGCTGTAAAAAAACTACCCTAATAAAAAATCGCTATGGGCTCGCGCCCA
>JBJEND010000221.1:0-1512 GCA_051880015.1 Butyrivibrio sp.
ATCTCCAAAGTGCTTATTGCCCTCAGTACCTACAGTTTCACACTCCATTTGATACTGATATACTCCAGTACCCTCCTCATCCTGACCTCTTCCTATATACTTTTTGGATATATAGTTGAGCTCATCCAGAGAAAAACGCTGTCCCACACCAATATCAACATTAAATTCTCCCATCAGGACAGCCGGAGTTGCCGGATCCGGGATAATACCACGCTCTTTACACCTGAGTATCAGGTGCTCTCTGTCGCAAGTATCAGCATACCCCTCTCTTACAATACCGTCCATCTCTGTATAATGGATAGCAAACTCCAGACAAGCCGGGGCAATGGCTGTAAAAAGGATACCGCCCTCAGTCTTATCAATATCATCTCTTGCATTATCCAGACTTCTATCTAAGATCTCCTCATATGTCTGATCCTCATACATCTATTTCCACCTCCCCAAAGTCTGTTATTAAAGTAAATTCTATGTGGAGCTTGTCTTTCTCCACGGTTACTGTTAAATCCTGTATTCCTGTGATGTACGGGTGCTGAGTAACGCACTCAGTTATACATCTTTCAACCTCACTGTACAGATACTCCTTTGTATAAGAGTATCCGACCAGCTCAGTGTATTCCTCACCATAATCCCAAGAGAAAATCAGCCACTCATAACGCTTTGTCCTGAGGGCTAACTGTACCCACATTTCTATAGCATCCAGCCTCTCAACAATTCTCCCTGTCATTTTCATGGTGTGAAAATCAATCTCAAAATCCCTGAGCACATACTCCTCATCATTTAGAGTATCTTCTGTGATAAACTCATCCGTATCATCAAAAGGAAATAATCCTCCTGTTTCGCTCATGGTTTCACCACCCTTGATAGGATTACATAGGTATCATTGTCATTGCATTTCATCACGGCTACCAGATCCCCTTTTTTCAATCCCTCAGACCTTACCGCCGGGTTAGTTTTTCCCGAAGTCTCAGAGCCAAAGTTTACGCTGGAAACGTATGAGGTTTTCAGAGGAAATTTGTATCCTGCCATGAGATAATCTGCAATATACAGATCATCCTCATCCAGAATAAGATCATCAATCTCAATCTGAATTTTGCTATCCCATCTCTTCACAGTTCCAATGTAAAGAGTTTCCGGGTTATAATAAGCTCCCTGATCTCTCATCATCTGAGAAAATTCAGAATACAACTGATCTGCATTTTCCAATTATCACACCTCCTGTACATCCATAGATTTTTTAAACTCCAGAGAGAGCGTCATTGTATGCACTCCCTTTTCCCATTTATGAGTATCTGCAATAATCCAAAACAGCCCCTTTAAGCCTGTGGCACTGTCTACAATCGTGATACCGTTTCCAGTAACGGCTCCCATCATATTTGTACCAATACCCTTAATAGTGGCTGTCTTTTCAATCCCATACAGCATACTTTTTGCTGTAGTAGTAGCATTTTTATCTTTCTCTTTGGTGTATGTTTGCTGGAAAATTCCATACTTTTGATGAGATTTATTTTCCAC
>JBJEND010000222.1:0-1508 GCA_051880015.1 Butyrivibrio sp.
AAACACGGTGCCGAATTGCTGGAAATTGCAAAACAGAACAGCATTAATTTCCTTTTTGAGGCAAGCGTGGGTGGAGGAATCCCCATAATCAGACCGCTTAACCAGTCCCTTACTGCCGATGAGATTATTGAAATCTCAGGTATTCTTAACGGAACGACCAACTATATTTTAACCAAGATGTCCAAGGAAGGACTTGCTTTTGATACGGTACTTAAAGAGGCTCAGGAGCTTGGCTACGCAGAGCGCAATCCGGAAGCGGATGTGGAAGGCTATGATGCCTGCAGAAAGATTGCCATTCTTTCTTCCCTTGCCTGCGGACATCAGGTTGATTATGAGGATATATATACGGAAGGTATTACCAAAATCACAGATGTGGATTTTAAATATGCCAGAGAACTGGGAGTGGCAATAAAGCTTATCGGTACCAGCAAACGTGTGGGAGACGGATTCTGCGCCACTGTATGTCCTAAAATGATTTCAGAGGAACATCCTCTTGCCGGCGTAAACGGAGTTATGAATGCAATTTTTGTAAAGGGCAATGTTCTTGGTGATGTTATGTTTTACGGAGCAGGAGCAGGTAAACTCCCTACGGCCAGTGCAGTGGTATCTGATGTTGTGGATGCTGTTAAGCACATGGGACGTAACATTATGACTATATGGAATACCAAGAAAATGGAGCTTGTTAATAAAGAAGAGGTTTCAACCAGATTTTTCATACGTTTTAAAGGTGCGGTTGAAGCAGAGAGGCTTACATCAATAGAGAAGGCTTTCGGAAAAGGCGAGGTTGTGTCTCTTCCGGGCGTGCATGATGAATTTGCCTATGTAACAGGAGAAATCACAGAGAAAGCATATGCTGCTGCGGCACAGAATACAGACGGAATCATTTCCATGATTCGTTATGAGAAATAAACGGAGGCGGAATATGAAATACGTTGTAATTCTTGGAGACGGAATGGCAGATGAGCCTATAGAAAGCCTTGGAGGCAGAACTATTCTTGAAGCGGCTGACACAGTCAATATGGATAAGTTATCCAAAAAATCCGAAATAGGAATGGTTCACACCGTTCCTGAGGGAATGGCCCCGGGAAGCGATACTGCCAATTTATCGGTGCTGGGTTATGACCCGAAGATATACTATTCGGGAAGGTCACCTCTGGAAGCATTAAGTATCGGAGTGCCCATGAAGGATACGGATATCGCCCTCCGTTGTAATATTGTTACTGTTTCGGATGACGATTTGCCTTATGAAGAAAAGACCATAATTGATCACAGTTCAAGTGAAATTTCCACAGAGGACTGTGCTGTTTTACTTGAGGCTGTAAGGGAACAGCTTGAAAATGATATTTTTAAATTTTACCTTGGAACAAGCTACAGACATTGTACTATATGGGATAAGGGCAGGGTGATTCCTCTGACTCCTCCCCATGATGTTCTGGGACAGAAAATAGGACAATATCTTCCCACGGAACCCGGACTTTGTACCATGATGGAAAAAAGCTATGAGATAC
>JBJEND010000223.1:0-32925 GCA_051880015.1 Butyrivibrio sp.
CTAAGCTTCATATTGAAGGCGACACCCGAACCAAGAGAAAGCAGCTCGCCGAGCTGTTCTCACAAAATACCTAACCTTTGGTTAATGTTCATTTCTAATAATCCACCGTATAACATTAGTACGGTGGATTTGATTTTGATTATAAGCATGAGCATAATCCCATAAATATCTGAATAAAATAAGAGGAGAAAACTAATATGAAAAGATGGAAAAAGTATGCAAGCTTTTTTACGGTGCTGGTTAGCCTTGCCTTGCTGACAGGCTGCGGCAGCTCGGGCAGAAAATGGAGTGATGCCAATGAAATTGATGCCTATGGCACGGTCGAGCGGAACGGAGAGAAAATAGATGTGTGCGTGTGCCACGATCAGAAAGAGGTATATCTCTATTACAACGATGAAAACCACGAGCTGTTTGACACAGCCAGGATTCCCACGGACGAGATCTACGATGACGATAAGGACTGGTGTCTTGGAAGAATCATCCTAAGTGACTTTAACGGTGACAACAACAGTGATCTGCAGGTATATCTCTCTCATTCGGATATGAGCGAATCGCACATTGTGTGGATATGGGAGGAAGACGTAGGGTATGTTTATCAAGCGTACGATTCCAGTTTCTACAATCCCATCGTGGTCATCGATCCACCTGAGGACACAGTATATGATTTCAGTATGTACGAAGGCCTTTGGCAGAGCGATGAGGAAAACTTATACCCTGATACATACTTACAGTTCGATGCAGAAGGCAACTGGCAGCTCTATTCCGATGGCGATGAGATAGATAATGGTTATCTTTGGTATGAAACGGAAGACGGCCTTACCTATTCCCACAGCTCCTTAGGCGGCGCTATGGACGAAGGCTTTGTCAGAATTGAAGGTGACCGCCTTAATATCAGCACCTGCGGCTACTTCAACTACCTCGATGGACGGGGCGGCCAATGGGAAGGCGCCGGCGGCGGAAATTGGGATGGTGAGAATCGTTAAGATTCCCAGGTGTACCATCAGGATGTAAACGGATGGGATGATGAGATAAAGTCTGCTTATCAGAACATTATATCAGTGCTATTTTCCCTCATTATACAGTATGACTATTTCTTTCCTGTTTGCACAACCTGTCTTCTTCAGTATATTTCTCACATGAAATTTTACGGTGTTTTCAGAGATGTATAGAGTGGAAGATATCTCTGAATTGGGCAAACCGTAGAGAATAAGCTTGAGAACATCAATTTCACGAGTAGAGATATTATATGTATTTATAAAACTAAATAGCTTATCATCTTCATTTTTTTTGACGGGTGCAACATTCACATATAATTTATTGTAAAGCATGAAGAATAGTCCGGCTGCAATGACAAACAGAGTAGTTGTTATAATTACCAGTGCAATTTTATTGGTATACAGACTCATTCCGATAATACTACCGCCTGCATCGCCGATTCTTCCGAATAAAAGACCAAAGGCAGCCAGCCAAAGCAGTTCCTTATTGGATGAAGCAATATCAGAAAAAACAACAATCCTGTAAACATTTAGAAAACCAAATAAAATATATCCTAATATCCAAAAGACAATGCCGGAACTAATTTCGTCGGATAATGCAAACATAATAAACGGGCATATAAGTGCAGTTATAGAAAAAAAGGCACCATATGTTCTTTTTTTGTCACAGATGATTCCGGCAAGAATCAGGCCTATGGCATAAAATGCTCTTGAAAACTCAAGATTAATGCCGGCAGATAAGTCCGCGGTGGGAAAATAAAACCCAATTCCGCGTGTTGTTGTGAGCATGATGACAGTAAATATTGCAATTGCTATGGTAGAAGGCTGAATGGTTTTTGAAATTATCTGATTGTTTTGTCCGCAACCGGAGTTAGTAGTACCATTCTTACTATATTGTACCAATATAATTGTTATCACAACAAGTACAGCATATGCGATTAGTGCGTAGTTCGTGGTCAGGAAATTACCGGTACCGATTTTGGTGATAAGCCATGAAGCAATACTCGCGATACCATATCCCAGTCCAAATGCAATGCCTCGCTTATTCCATTCAAGTCCGGCTGTAAGCTCATACAAATAGTATGCAGCAATAGCTCCATGCAGAAAATTCATTATGTAACCGAATATGAGTGCAGTTACCAGGCTGTTGGATGTGACTGACAAACCAATGAAAAGAGCATCTGTAATAATTACAATTATGAAATGTTTCTTGTAATCTCTGTATTCCTTATTCTTTTTAAAAAGAAAACTCACTGCAAGAATTCCCATTGCCTGAAACAGGTATCCCACGACCTCGGACAGCAAATCGGCCCGGCCCGGTGTTGTGTATTCTAATAATCTATATAGCCAGGAAAGATAACCGCAGGATGTCCATAAAAAACATAGAGCAATTATCGAACAACAATATAGGAAAGAATTATTCCGTCGTTTCATATATTTTCCTCGTTTCAAAAAACATCTGTCGATTGATATTTTAATTTATTTTTCGTCTTTTTTCAACAGAAATAGCTTCTTTTTCCATGAATAGGCATACCTATCCTAAAACTATCCTACAAAAATATGTGAAAATCATGTAGAATTTTGAAAAATGAGGTATATGAAAAGGAGGAATTTTATGAAACGCAGATTATCAGTCTTATTAATTATTTTGATGCTGGCAGCTTCTCTCACTGCCTGTGCAGAGAAAAAAACTGCGAATAACGAGCCTGCAACAACCCCTGCACAGCAGACGCAGGAACAAGGCTCACAGAACGAATCAACAACACCGGACAATACTGCAGATAAGAGTTATTCAACCAGAATCAATGTTTCTATCAACCCGGATGCTGATATCCTGACAGATCAGGATGGTAAGGTTATTGAGATTGTATGTAACAATGACGATGCCACGACTGCCTATGGAAATCTTGAGGTTGCGGGCAAGGAACTTGAAGATGTTGCAAAAGAAATGGTAAAGGCTGCTACGGATGCAGGTTTTATGCAGGATACAAAGCCGGTTACCCTTACTATCGTGGATGGTGAGCGTACCGGTCAAGAGCTCTTAGATGAGGCTTTAGAAGCAAAGGCCGGCGTACAGCAGGCATTAGTTGAAGAAGATTTCCAGTATGCACCTATTGTTGCAGATATAATGGAAGGTGAAGTCCATGATGATACCTGCGACCTTTGTTATGGAAGTGGTGTTATAGTATGTGATGGATGTAACGGAACTACTTACTTAGACGGCAATGCGTGGACTGTATGTGGTAAATGTACCGGCGAAGGAAAAACAACCTGCACCCTTTGCAATGGTGAAGGCTTCAATACTTGCGACGGATGTGGCGGCTCAGGCTTAGATGCTAATCAGGACGATGGAAAATGTTTTGCCTGCCATGGTGAAGGAAAGACCCACTGTGTTCGCTGTGGAGACGGCAATGGATACCAGGTATGCGAAGACTGTAACGGTGAAGGCAGATTAGGCGGCCTTCCTTGTCCAAGATGTGGTGGCACACTTTGGATGATGTGTTATCGTTGTAACGGTGAAGGAAAGAATACACACTAATATTCAAGTATTCAAGACAAAATCAATGTGAAACTGGCGTGTGTAACTATTATTATACGGCTGAAATAAAGTATGAATTGTGAAGGACGGACTAATCCCCGTCCTTTTTTATTGGAGAAAATTTGATAATAGTATCATCCCGCGAAGGCCCTGGCACAGGAAAGTTATTCTTTGGGAGGGATGTCACCTCTCGTGGGCCTGTAGCAAGAAATTAACTACCCCGGCCCCCGGAAGCGAAGTCCGGTATCTCATTTGCTACCTCCCGTGGGCCTGTAGCAAGAAATTAACTACCCCGGCCCCCGAAAGCGAAGTCCGGTATCTCATTTGCCAGTTCTCGTGGGCCTGTAGCGAGAAATTAACTACCCCGGCCCCCAAAAGCGAAGTCCGGTATCACACAGGCTACCCCTCGTGGGCCTGTAGCGAGAAATTAACTACCCCGGCCCCCGGAAACGAAGTCCGGTATCTCATTTGCCAGCTCTCGTGGGCCAGTAGTGGGATATTTCCTTCCAAGGCCCACGGAAACCGGGACAAGCTCCATGCAGGCAGGATTTCGTGGGCCTGTAAGCAGAATTTCCTTATATAAGTCCAAGATTCTAATATAGGCCATCATTCCTGACAAAGACCAATATAATAGCTCTCTTACTATGCTGGAAAATTATAAATTTATTTATGGAGAAGAACCGGAAGAACAGATTAATGAATTAATGGGTCAAGAGGGATATTCATCTGATGTTGCTACATTTGTCCAAACTAAATGCACCACAATCGCAAATTTCCTATATTGAAAAAGGCGCAGATTTAAATATGGGAACAAATATATGGCGAGGATATTTCATTATTTTCTTTCAGGTGGAATATATTCAATTAAATCTGATAAATCACAATCTAAAGCAAAACATAAACGGGCAAGTACGGACAGGTCCACACGTTGAATTTTATTATCACGATAGGCCTTTAATTGTGTTCTTTGCATTTCTGACCGAAAAGCTAATTTGTTTATGCTAATATTTTGTTTTTTCATAACTTCATCGAGTTTTAAACGAACACTACCAAATTCTATATCAATCATATGGCTCCTCCAATCTTTTTATATAGTAATAAATTTATGGGCATCTTGAAATGAGCATATATTTATGATATGATTACATGAGTAGATATATACTCAATAAAAAATATTACGAAAGGAAGACCGAATATGGTATACGAGTGATTATTATTTTGAAATATTAGTTACACTTTAATATTTCTAAAGACAATTGTTCCTAAAATTGAAAGAGAAAGGAGTTTTCATATGGTGAAAATGAAAAAAAGTTTATTTTTAATGGTCGTGTCTTTTTGCGCAGCATTGCTGGTTGTATTAACACCGGACAAGGCTTCTGCAGAAGATATGAGTAGCGAGTTCCAAGCAATACTTAATAGTGAGGGGCAATTCGTAGTAACCGGTTCTACCATGGAGGAGTATTCAGAAGACATATTGATTTATGAAGAACTTCAAAAATACGGAACAGATGAGTATTGGTTTTCTTCATCTCTGGTAGATGATAATACTTATAGTATTTATCTTATTTACAATGAGGGTGAGGGTGAACCTGAAACCCATGACGTAGAAGTAGTGTTTGAAGAAAGCTATAGTGATGAATTTGCAGCTATATTAAATAGTGATAATAAGTTTCAGGTTCCATCAAATACCAAAGACGGCGTAATAACCTTAATAAATGATACATTATACCGTAAGGACAGTGAAGATTACAGATTTTGTGTAGCCACAGACGTGGATTGGGTTCCTTTGATTAATGATGATTTTACAAAGACCACTATAATAATGGAGCAATATAATGGTTCAGATTGGGTGAAGGTAGAGCGTCATATTGTAGATTTGGTATATTTAACAGAACCAAGTGATGTGTTTGAATCTATATTATTAAATAATGGTAAGTTCCAGGTTCCATCATCTACTAAGAGTGGTGTAGGAAATATACTCACCAATTATTTAAACACTTTGTCAGATGCCAGTGAAGATTATAGATTTCAGATAGCCTACGACGATGAATTTAACTATTTGATTGATGCAGATGGTACAAGAGCAGTTATACAAATGCGTGACGAATCAGGAATATTGTTAGAACAGCAATCTGTTGAATTATCATATTTAACTGAAAAAAGTAATGCGTATAAAAGCATACTTAATAACGATGGTAAACTGGTGATCAATGCCGTAAAGCCTAATGGTGAGTATGATTTTGCCCTGTTATTTGAAATGGTAGTTTGTGGAGCAGATCCTAATAAGGGATATGCATGGGACAATCTGGCAGATGATTATTCCGCTGTGGATTTGACCATTAATTTCGGAACAGCTAATCAGGAAACACACAGAGTAAATATAGTTTATAATTATGATGAGG
The DNA here is from genome assembly GCA_051880015.1 of Butyrivibrio sp. Classification (GTDB taxonomy): domain Bacteria; phylum Bacillota; class Clostridia; order Lachnospirales; family Lachnospiraceae; genus Eshraghiella. The sequence goes on from JBJEND010000223.1 coordinate 5,937, forward strand.
CCATTCAACAGAAGTTAAAGAGCTTTGTGGATAATTTCCCTAAGGAAATTGAGTTCTTCCATGTCAGGGATCTGGAATTAATAAATTACTGGATTAATAATGTAAGCAGTGAAGGCTCAGACAATTTGGATTTATATTCCGGAGAATTAAAAGCAGCAGTTAACAATAATAATATTGAGTATTTTGTTGATAACAGAGCCGGTTCAGATGAGCTTTTTGCTACCATAAGAATAGGTATGGCAATATTCGGATACAATGGATGTGTATATTATTTTGATCCGACCTTAGGTACGGCAGCAGAATATATTATTTATGTTCCGGATACTACAGGTAATTCAAAAGAAGAACTTATAGCAGCCGCTCAGAAAAGAATTAATGAATATTTGGGAAATACTACTACAGTTAAAGTATCCTATGCCGGAACTGCCTATGATGTATGGACGAAAAGAGAGTATGAATTAACAAAACGGATGTGGGAGCAGATGGATCCTAATCTGACCTATGAAGAGTTCATGGAAACATTTCTGCCTGAGTATGACAGCTTTGATTATGTGACAGGAGTAACCGGTGTAACTGAAACAGATGATACATTCCTTATAACGGTAAAAGTAGGCGGTAAAGAACGGAGCTTCAATGTTCTTATAAGAAAAGACAGTTCAAAAATGGTAACACCATCATATAAAACCACAGATATGAGCACCAATATAGAGATTAGTTCTGATTCGACATCTCTTCCATTGGATACATATATACAGGCCAGTAAAATAACAAGCGGAGCAGAATATGAGAAAATATTAAAACTGTTAGGCATTGATAAAAATGCAATGTTTGACTTAAAGCTGTTTTCCGGTTCTCTGGATAAATATGTAACTACTTTGTCAGATGGCAAATTTGAGGTTAGAATTCCTATCCCCGAGAATTTTAAAGGAAAAACCTTAACGGTATATTATGTTGACCAGAATGGTAAACCTGTGGAATATGAAGTAACCATAAAAGATAATTACGCAGTTTTCACAACGGATCACTTCAGTATTTACACATTGGCAGAGAAAGAAAACGGTCCGGATGTCGGTGATGTTTCCACCCCGTGGCTGTGGGTTGCCCTCCTGTTAATCAGCGGCAGTTGCCTGGCCGGAACAATTATTTATACCAGGAAACGAAAAGAAATTTAATATCTCATGCGTAATAAATAAGGGGCTTTAAAAACTCCATTATAAGATAAATAGCTATGGGTGTGTGCCCATAGCTATTTTTGGGTCTGGAATAATATGTGTCTAAGTGATATAGTAATACACAGACACAGAAGTCTGGTTACGGCTGGCAGCAGAAGAAAGAAAGGACTGAGATTATGGCACTTATAACAGAACAGGACAGAATTAAAGAATTTGAAAATATTAAGGAATTCTTAGAAGAGTTAGAGGTTGCGGCAGAAATACTGCAAAAAGGCGGCAGTCTGGAGGAAAGCTGCCTTCTTCTTAGTATGCCCACAGAGACAGATGAATGGAATGGAATACTGCCGGATGACCTGCATATGGCAACGGCTTATCTTACACAGACGGGAGATGACGAGGATCAGCTGACAAAATATCTTACTATATATATGCCGATTCAGGTGGATTTAACAGGAGCAGACGAAGGCAAGGTGCTGAAATACGTTAATGACTGTAATGAGAGTTTTCCATTTGGAACCTGTTTCTATGGAGAAAATCCCCTGACCGGTCGTATGCTGGTACAGGTCAAATGGTCAATCGGAGGACCAGTGGACGAGCTTCTGGACGAGGGTGTTGTCTGCGAGGCCATATTTGAACTGGGTTGTTTATATGATCTCCTTAAGGAAGAACTTCTGGAGATGAAAACTTCCTTTGGGTTGTAAAAACCTTCTTGAATAAAAATCATTTTGCTGATATAATATGATATGATACGCATTAATGGAATCAGTAAAGGATTAATATGAGAAAATTTATTTTAACAGGCATAAGTTTTATTTTAATGATAATGATGGTTGCCTGTGCATCAACAAAACCCACAACAGAAACAACAAAAAAAACAGCATACAGTATAGTGCCCAAGACTTTTCAGAAGGAAAATGCGGATATCCCCAAAGTATATATCGATACAACCGGTGAAGCAAACAGAGAGGAATATATTAATTCATCTGTAAGGATATCAGATGGCAGCGGACAGTATGAAGAAATATATTCCGACAATGTCGGACTGAAAGTTCGGGGACATACAACTGCCTACGGAGAGAAAGTACCATACAATATCAGATTTGAAGAAAAGGTTAATGTTCTTGGAATGGGCAATTCCAAAAAATGGTGTCTGTTGGCAAATTTATTTGATCCCACCATGATGAGAAATACTCTTGCCCTGGATTTTGCCAGAAATATGGGCATGGAATATACTTCCAAGTGCGAATATGTAGAACTTATTTACAATGGTGTGGATCAAGGGGGATATCTTTTATGTACGCCGGTATCCGAGGGAAAGGATAAGGTGGATTTGGATCTTTCGGAGAATGATTATCTCTTGCAGCTTCAGCCGAATTATACATATTCCGATAAGGAGCTGATTACAACAAACGGAGGAATGATTCTCTCCATTGAGGAAGGTAATACTGATGATTTAACATATTTAACGGAGTTTATGCTCAATTTTGAGAATTCCATTGGTTATGGCCTTGAAGAATTTTCAAAATATGCCGATGTCGATTCCTTTGTGGATTTTTATGTTTTTTATGAAATTGTTAAAGATGTGGATTTTTCAACCAGTTCAACCTTCTTTTACATTAAAGATGATAAACTGTATGCAGGTCCGGTATGGGACTGCGATTTATCAATGGGAAATATTAATGAAGATTATTACACAGACTACAGTAACGGCAGTGAATGCAGTTATGAAGGATTTTACTGCCAAAAGCTGTGGTTCTGGTATTTAATTTTTAATCCGGAATTTCAAAATAAAGTTAAAGAGCGTTTTATGGAATTACAGCCTTTAATTGAAAATCTCACCACAGATAACGAGCTGGGACGAAATCGCATTGATGATATTATTGATAAGTATGGCAGTGATTTCAATAATAATTTCACCATATGGGAAGAAGGAAAAAGGTACGGAGCCCACGGTATGGTACCTTTGGCCACTTTTGAAGAAAACGTTGAATACTTAAGGCAGTGGATTATTAACCGGAACGAATGGTTAAAAAATCAGTGGAGTAACTGAAATTCCCTGTTGTAATTAGTAAGTGTAAGTGGTACACTTTAATCAGATAAATTTCATATTTAGGCAAAGCAGATGAAAGTCTGTGACGCAAAGCTAGAGGGCCTTTAAAATGGCAGCCAGTTGCAATCCTGTATATGTGCTGTTAAGGTATCTCCTTAACGGCATTTTTTTATATGATAAAGATATTTTTATTGTATAAAACCCTCAAGGATGCTCTGGTTCTTATCACTATAAGAACGGAGAGATGTACATGTTAAGAAAAAAAATCTGTGTAATAACTGCATTAATTTTGTTAGGATGCAGCATATTCGGTGCTCAGGCAGAGAATGTCAGTGCCGGCAACAAAACCTTTTTAGTAAATTTATTCAAAAAGGAAAAACGCATTAGCAGAAGTATAGGTGAAATAACACCTGTGACAGAGACTGAGCCGGCTACTGAGACCGGAACAGTGCCCCAGTCATCTGAAACACATGTACCGGAAACAGAAGAGAAGACAGAAGTGGCGACGGAACCGGTAACAGAAGCTGTGACAGAAGCAGCGACGGAACCGGTAACAGAAGCTGTGACGGAATCTGCGACGGAACCGGTAACAGAAGCTGTGACAGAAGCTGCGACGGAACCTGCAACAGAAGCTGCGACGAATGCAGCGGATGCTTCATATATGAATGAACGTATTTCATATTACGGTAAAATTGCGGATGAGGAGTGCGCATGGTTGTGGAGTCAGCAGATGTCCAACGGAGCATTTGCTTTTTACAATGCAGATAACGGCACTGTATATATTAATCCGTATTTCAGTGAGGTAACTGCCATAGCATTAATTAACCATGATAATTCTCCCATGGCACAGGAACGAATCATTAAATATTTTGAATGGCATTTTTCTCATATTAATACCGCAGAAAGTGATTATAACGGATTAGCCGGAACGATATATGATTATAATGTTGAAGTTAAGGATGGAGTTATTATTAAAGAAACTTCAAAGGGCTCTTATGATTCCACTGATTCATACAGCGCATTATTCATTAAGGCACTGGCTGATTATTCCAAAGTATTTGGCGATACAGAATATCTGATTGCCAATGAAGATAAAATTAAGGACATTACCAATGTAATGTTTGCAACTATGTATGGTGGATACACATATGCAAAGCCGGACTATCAGATAAGATATTTAATGGATAATGCTGAAGTGTATGCAGGACTTAAGTCAGCAGAATATATATACCGTAATATAATAAATGACAGTGATATGTATGAAAAAGTCAGTAAGGCAGTAAAATATTACGATGATAATTTCAACAAAGACTGGTGGAAGGGTGACCACTATGCAACAGTACTGAATTCCGATAACAGTGAGTACACCGGAATTGAATTCTCATGGGACAATTTTTATCCCTGCGCAACCAGTCAGATGTTTCCTGTTTTATATGGACTTATTGATTCAGACAGTACGTTTGCACGGACAATATACGATGGATTATGCAAAGCATGGAACTGGCAGGATATGGATTATGTTTCCAATGGTACAACGGTGTTCTGCTGGGGCAATTTCGCATACTATGCAGGATTAATGGAGGATGAGAGTGGACTGGAAAGATATCTGGAAAAGTACCGGGACATTGTGAATGGAGGAAGAAAGTATCCTCTGTATTCATCCGAATCAGCAATGGTTCTTATGGGCTGTGACGAAATAATAGATTTATTAAGATAATGATTAAATTTTTTGGAATTTATTTGACAAAATGACATATGTATTATATTATTCTATATTATATTTGTGGTTGTGTCAGATAGAATTCATAGAGGATTTAATCATTATGAAAGTTAACAGAGGTGAACTTAATAAAGAAACAATAATATATTCAAGGGATTACAGATACCTGAACAGAAGGCTGCCGGTATATATATTGCAGGTGGTCCTGGTTCTGGTTCCTTTAGTGGTGGGATATCTTTTCACATATAGTAAAATATCCTATTATGTTTCTATATTTGCATCGAAAATTTTAGAAAATATAGCAGGTGTCAGCACGGAGATTATGGAGGTGGATTATTTCCCCAGACTTGGTGGCGTTTTTTATGTTGCCATGGAAGGGAAAAATCCATCTTTTACTATGTCCATTGTCAGTTTATTTATTACATTAATACTTATTGTGATTTTCACGCTGATTAAGACTGACAAAAAACCTCTCATGATATTTATTACAATCGGTTTATATATTCATTTATTTTCTTCGGCTTTTTTCGTTTTCTGGGGGGCGGACAGATTCCCCTATGATATTAATGACTATTCCAATTTATACATGAAACAACAGATTATAGTCTGGCTGATGATTATGATTGTATACTGGATGAGCACTTCTTTAGTTACTAAAGTTGTGGGATTAAGGATATCTACTTTTATTATGGTGTCAGCTATATCTTTCCTGTTTGGAGTTACAAGATACATTGTATTTATGTTAATTCTTGCAAAAGGATCATACCTGTTTATGGCAGTATTGTATTTTACGCTGGGTATATTTTTTGATTTTATTATCATGGTGGGCGTTTATTCAATATTCATGAAATGCGCAAGCCGGAAATTTAAAAAGAGGACTGAGGCGGAATTATGGAAGTGGTAGTTAAAATCCTGCAGGGATACTTTATTTTCTCAATTATACTGATGATAATATATGCAATAAGACACTTTAGGTTTACATATAACAGATTATTCTCAAAACAGAGGGTTTCTTACAGGGATATGTACGACAGTGACTTGCCTAAGGTAACTATAATGATACCCATGCATAATGAAGAGGCAGTAGTGGAAAATGTTATGGAATCATTACTCCAATGTGATTATGACATGGATAAGTTCGAAATAATTGCCATAGACGATCATTCAGATGACAGAACGGCAGAGATTGTGGACTCTTATCATGAAAAATTTCCGTTTATTAAAGTTATTCACCGCAGAGGTGAGGGAGAAAGAGGAAAGCCGGTAGGCTTAAATGACGCACTGAAAATCGCTACAGGAGAAATAATAATCGTATTCGATGCGGATTACAGACCTTCCAAAAATCTGATTATTAAGCTTGCTTCAGCATTTAAGGACCCTAAGGTAGGAGCAGTTATGGGAAGAGTTATTCCTGTTAATGCGAAGAAAAATCTGCTGACAGTCCTGTTGAATCTGGAACGCTCCGGAGGATATCAGGTGGACCAGCAGGCAAGGTATAATTTGAAGCTTATGCCCCAGTACGGAGGTACTGTAGGTGGGTTTAGAAAAAGCTTTATGCTGGCAACGGGAGGATTTGATACAAAGGTTCTGGCAGAAGATACGGAACTTACATACAGATTGTATTCCCAGGGGTGGAGTGTAGTATATGATAATAGTGCAGAGTGCTATGAGGAGTCTCCTGAAACATGGGAAGTCAGAGGAAAACAGATACGAAGATGGTCCAGGGGACATAACGAAGTATTATTTAAATACTTTTTCAAATTCCTTTTTTCCAAAAAGATAAGATGGAGAGAACGTATTGACGGAATGTTGCTGTTACTGGTATATGCAGTTCCGTTTATTCTTGCACTGGCACAAATTGACTGCCTTATATTATTCTTTATGGGAAGAATGAACTTATTTGCCGGATGGGGAGTTATTTTGTTCCTTGGTATATATAATTCATGGGGAAATTTTGCACCGTTTTTCGAAATTGGTTCCGGTGCTTTTATTGACGGCATAGTGGATGAAATATTGGCATTGCCTCAGTTATGTTTCAGCTTTTATTTTTATATGTGGTATATATCCAGGGGATTTATAGATGCCGTTGCAGACCGTATAACCGGAAGAAACGTTAAGTGGGCAAAAACAAAGAGAAGCAATGATAAGAATGTTGAAGAGCCTGAGATAATGAAAGAGTAATAGAGGTTATATATGATGATTGTCGTTATTGTATTGATATTTCTTTTGCTGCTGTTATTCCCATTTCTCCTTTCATACGGAGTGCATTACGACAGCGAAACAGGAAGATCACTTATTGTTAAGAATGATAATATAAAAGACGCAAGATACTTTTCAAAGTCCTTCCGGGATAAAATAAAAAATGCAGATGTATCAGGAGAAGAAGATGGCTGCATTGGAAAAGTAAAACTGTCAAAGGAAGAGGACATTCTTTTCTATGACGGAACAACAGCTTTGGATACCTGTATTGACAGTATATGTTATATAAATGCAGAAGCAGAATTTCATGACAAAATCGAATTTAATAAAGAGGTTTATGCAAAGGAGAATATTACACTGGCAGACAGTACAGTAGTCAGGGCAATAGCAGGGGACAAAAAAGTAGTAATAGGCGGGAATTCGAAAATCGGAAGATGGGCTGATGCCGAACAGTTTCTTGCCCTTAAGGAAGGCTCTGATGCCGGAGTCAGTCTTTCATCAGGTGAAAAGCTTGTAATAGAACCGGGCTGTGTATTTACAAGATTATATGCACCGGTTATTGAGGTTAAGAAATACTCTGTCCCGGATGAGACAAACATAAAAAATGTGGTTATTAATAAATCTGCTCCGGTGTACATGAAGCTCCTCAGGAATATTAAGGTTGTTGAAAAAAATCAGGAGGAAAGGCATACAATAGTGACCAAATACGACCTGACCATTGAGAAATGCGCGGTAGTATATGGTGATATTAAATCTGATAAATCAATTCGCATTGGGAAGTATGCCGTTGTAACAGGAAATGTTTTTGGAGACGGTGATGTAATTATCGAGCAGGGAGCAAAAGTGTTTGGTAATGTATTTTCCGGTGCCAATCTTTACATAGGGCCTAATGTTACTATAGGAAAGACAGGCAGAATTAAGTCCGCCCTTGCAAGAGTTAATATGGTAATTGCCCAGGGAACTGTTATTTATGGATACGCCGGATGCGAAGGCACGGGAAAAACTGTTATGCAGAATGAAACCGATATTGAAATTAACAGCAGGGCAGAAGAATTTGAATATGAAAAATGTAATATTACCGAAGAAGGTTTTCTTAATCTGGATGATATAAATGACTATGAAGAAATTGATTATTATGCTTTCAGAAGATGTCCTGATTTAACCAAAGTAAAAATTCCGGAAGGAGCTTTGACTGTGGGAGAAAGCATGTTTTACGAGTGTGAAAATCTGGAAACGGTAATATTACCCGATAGTGTAGAGAAAATAGAAAACTACGCATTCTTTGGCTGCCGGAAACTTAAAAATGTTATTTTAGGTAAAAACAGCAGATTGGAAAAAATCGGTGATTATTCATTTGCACGGTGTATAAGCCTTGATTGTAATGAACTGAACAATATAAAAGAAATCGGATATGCTGCATTCTGGGAGTCTGATGGTGCAGAATAAAACAAGGAGACAAAATGGTATTTTCTAGTGTGATTTTTTTAGGCATCTTTCTGCCGGTGGTATTGATTCTTTATTTTGTCATTAAAAACCGGACATGGAGAAATGCTGTACTGCTGGTTGCCTCAATTATTTTTTATGCATGGGGAGAACCTAAATGGATATTTCTTCTGCTTCTTCTGTCTTTTGTTGACTATTTAATAGCAAGGAAGATGGAGAAATTAGATACGGGAATAAAGAAAAAGGTATTTCTCGTGATAGCCGTTGTATTGAATTTATCTACACTTTTTGTGGTAAAATATCTGGATTTTGTTATTACCACAATAAATTCAGCTGTCAATACAAATATTCCGTTAACTAACATTGCCATGCCGATAGGAATATCTTTTTTTACGTTCCAGGCATTGACATATGTCATTGATGTATACAGGAAGGATGCAAAGGCTCAAAAAAGCTATTGGGATCTGCTTTTATATATTTCTATGTTCCCACAGCTTATTGCAGGACCAATTGTACGATACTCTGACATTGACAGTCAGATTAAAAACAGAAAGGAAACCATGCAGGGTTTCATAAACGGCATGTTCCGTTTTTCAATCGGACTTGCAAAAAAGGTGGTATTTGCCAATTATGCCGGAAATATTGCCACATCTCTGCTGGTTGACAATTTCGATGGGATTTCAACCAAGGCATTGTGGGTAGGAATCATAATGTTTACCCTGCAGTTATACTTTGATTTCTCCGGGTATTCAGATATGGCAATAGGCCTGGGAAAAGTATTTGGATTTGACTACAAAGAAAATTTCAATTACCCCTATATGGCCAATTCAATATCCGACTTCTGGAGAAGATGGCACATATCCCTGGGCTCATTTTTCAGAGACTATGTGTATATTCCGTTGGGTGGTAACAGAAAACACTGGGTGCTTAATATTTTAGTTGTATGGTTTTTAACCGGTCTGTGGCATGGCGCAAGCTGGAATTATGTTTTATGGGGATTGTTTTTTGCCATAATGCTTATCATAGAAAAACTTCTTAAAAAGAAAGGCCTGGATACCGCAAAAGTACCTGTGGCAGGTAATATTCTTATTTTGTTTATTATTGTTTACAGTATGACCATCTTCTATTTTGAAGATATCGGACAATTAATAACAGCTACTAAAATTATGTTTGGATTTGGTAATGTTGTAAATATTACCATTGCGGAGAGAACGATAATATGTCAATATTTCTGGATAATCCCACTGATGATTCTGGCATGTACGCCTCTTGTATCCATGCTGGGAAGAAAAATCTTTAAAGAAAATACTGTAGTGGGTAATATTACGCGAAGCATTGCTTTCTGCGTTTTATTGGTGTTGTGTTTCATGCTGATACTTAATCAGACTTACAACCCATTTTTATATTTCAGATTCTAGGGGAACAAAAATATGAAACGGAAGAAAATAAGTACAATATTCAGCCTTTTTATTATGATTGCAGTAATTGGTATTGTCAGTGTTTTTACCATATATTCTTTTATTGACAAAAATACCGAATCAGATAAAGAGAACAGGGCTCTCGCGAAACTTCCGGAGATATCAGTTACAAACTGGTTTAACGGAACATATGCAATTGATTTGAATTCGTATATGAATGACCATGTTTTAATGAGAAATATGATTATTGATAAGGCATCCGGATTTGAGTCACTTCTCAGAAAAAATTTATCTGTACAGATAATGAAATCAAACAATAAAAGGAAAGATATAGGTTCTGATGCATTGGTTCTTGAAGACAGAATACTTGCTCTGTACATAAATAATCAGGATTATACAGACACCTTCATAAGAGAGTGTAATAAGTTGTTTGAACTGATGCCGGAAAATGTTAATAAGTATATGATGCTTTCTCCCTCAAGAATTGAGTTTGAAGAAGAGGAGGCTAAACAGTATTCTGACAGTCAGCTTGAGACAATTTATGGAATATATTACAACATGGATAAAGATGTAAAGGTGGTGGACTCATATTCACTGCTTCAGCTTGCTGCGCAATATCATGGATTGGATAAACTGTATTTTAAGACAGACCATCACTGGACAGCTTATGGTGCAAGTTTTGGAGCTTCTGCTTTGCTTGTCACAATGGGAAAAGAACCGGTGATACCTGAAAGATATACTAAAAAAAATGCAGGTGACTTTAAGGGATATCTGTATGTAATGCATGCTGCCAATGCCTCCAATATAGATTCAGAACCCTTTATTTATTATGAATGTGCTGACGGTATTAATGAATATGCTTATGGCGTTGGAAATTCAGATATAACGGAAAGCATATATGAACCTGTATTGGATGAAACCAGGGCGGGGTATTACATTTTTGTAGAACGTTCCTATCAATACGTGGTTATAGAGGGCGGCAACAGTGAGGGCGGCAATCTGTTAATGATAAATGACTCCTATGGTAACGCTATGGTGCCCTGGATGGCCGATCAGTTCAATACAATTGTTATGATTGACCCAAGAACCTATGAAGGCGGACAGCAGGGACTGATGGAATTGGTGGAAGAATATGAAATCACCGATTTTGCATTATCTTTTGCAGGATTGTTTATGTCCTCAAGTTTTGCCGAAGATTTAGGGAAATTAACCGAATGATAAATGAAAAGGATACTTAAGGATTATGAAGAAAATAATGGTAGTATTCGGAACAAGGCCGGAGGCTATTAAAATGTGTCCCCTTGTTTTAGAATTAAAAAGCAGGGAATCGTTGGAAACCATTGTCTGTGTGTCGGGACAACACAGGCAGATGCTTGATCAGGTACTGGATGTATTCAAGGTACAGCCGGACTATGATCTGAATATCATGAAGACAAAACAGACCCTGTTTGATGTAACGATTAATATTCTTGAGAGTATAAGGGAGATTCTTGAAAAAGAAAAGCCGGATGTTGTACTTGTACATGGTGACACATCCACTACCTTTGCGGTTGCACTGGCATGTTATTATATGCAGATACCGGTGGGACATGTTGAAGCGGGACTTAGAACATATAATATCTATTCTCCCTACCCGGAAGAATTTAACAGGCAGGCAGTGGGAATTGTAGCTGCATATCATTTTGCTCCCACAGAGCATGCCAGGGAAACACTGTTAAAAGAAGGCAAGAAAGAATCAGATATATTTGTAACCGGGAATACCGCAATAGATGCATTAAAGACAACAGTAAGAACAGATTATTCCCATCCCGAACTGGAATGGGCAAAGAACAGCAGACTGATTATGATAACAGCCCACAGAAGGGAAAATCTGGGAGAGCCTATGGAGCATATGTTCAGGGCAATTCTCAGAATAATTGAAGAGCATCCGGATGTGAAAGCCATATATCCTATACACATGAATCCCGTTGTAAGGGAAACCGCAGAGAAAATACTGGGGGACGAGGAAAGAATTCATATTATTGAACCTCTTGAAGTAATAGATTTCCACAATTTCCTGTCCCGGTGTTATATGATTCTCACTGACAGCGGAGGAATCCAGGAAGAAGCTCCTTCCCTTGGAAAGCCGGTTCTTGTTATGCGGGATACTACGGAAAGACCGGAGGGAATTGAAGCCGGCACATTAAAACTGGTAGGTACGGATGAGGAAGTAATATACAAAGAATTTAAAAGGCTTTTGGAAGATACGGATGAATATAATAAAATGAGCATGGCTTCCAATCCATACGGAGACGGATTTGCATGCAGGAGAATTGCGGATATTCTTGAAAAATAATAATATATGGGTGTGATACCGTAATGAACAAAATGCTTGACAGAATAGTTGACAGGCTTTCTGACAGTGGCTATGTAACCGGGGAAAATTATGAGATAGTAAGGTATGGACTGGAGTTATTCATAATGAAGACACTGATTAGCATTGCCATGTTGATAATAGCCTTTATAACAGGCAGCGTTTTGGAGGTACTTGCTTTTATGTGTGCTTATCAGCCGCTTAGAAGTACCTGTGGGGGGTATCATGCCCGGACAAGGACTGCATGTTTTATTTCATCCTTATTGATGTCAGGTACGGTAATACTTATGGGAAAGGTGTTACCGGCACCGGCTTTTATCTGTGTTTCATTCAGTTTATTGTTTATCGGAGTTGTTATTATTCTTATTTTATCCCCTGTAGATACTCCCACAAAACCCTTTGATGATATTGAACGTATAGTATTCAGAAAACGTTCTTTAATTATAACAATAATATTAGTAATCATCTTCATGGCATTTTCTTTGCTTGGATTTAGAAAAATCCAACTTTCGGTTTCACTGGCTGTGATATACACGGCCTTATTGCTGATTCCGGGTAAGCTTGGGAGATAAAGATATATAGGGTTGGAGGGGTAACAGTATGGTAAGCGTAGCTGTCTGCGATGACGACAGGGATATTTTGGAGACGGTAAAAAGTTATATTTCGGAATATCAGTCTCTTGGTTTCTGTGAATTTGAAGTGTACGGTTTTAATTCCGGCGAGGAACTGCTTAAGAGTACAATACGGTTTGATTTGATTTTTCTGGATATTGAAATGGGGGGAATTGACGGAATAAGAACAGCACAGTTGTTACGCCAAAAGGACAGAAAGTCAAGAATAGTTTATATTACCAATCATTCAGAATGCGCTTTACGAAGTTATTCTGTTCATCCCTTTGATTTTATTGTAAAGCCCGTGTTAAAAGAAAGAATTACGGAGGTAATGAAGGAGTTCACGGTATATCTTAATGAATTAACTGCAAAAGAAGTGGTTATACAGCTTAAGAGCGAAGAGGGAACACTGCTTTTGAACCTGAAGGATATTTATGTATTTGAATATACCGGAAACCGCCGGGTTACAGTGTATACGAAAAAGGAAAAATATCTGGTAAAAGGAGGACTGTCCGAAATTAAAAATCTCATTAAAGCTGACAGCTTTACATCCCCCCATAAGAGCTTTATCGTAAATATGGAGCATATAGAAAAACTAAACGGCTTTATTTTATACACTACTAATGGAATTGAAGTTCCTGTTGCACAAAAGAAATTGAAGAACTTTCAAAACGAATTCAGCAGGTTTATTAAAAATTACATAAGGCAGGAGTAAAATAATGGAATTGATATTACAGACTGCTTCAGCAGTTGCGTTTTATGTTTTTACTTTTTTTATGTTCGAGAAATTATACACCCGTAAAAATATCAAAAAAAGGTATAAAGTGTTAATTATTGCCGGCGCGGCAGCAGGAATGATTATAATAGGATTCCTGGAAATACCCATATTAAATTTTTTGTTCTCAATTTGTTCAATGCTTCTTCTGAATAAGCTGCTATATGAGCCTAAAGGGAAAAGCTTTATAATCTATGACATTGTACTCCTTATAATAATGATGGCCATAGAGATGATATCGGTATCTTTACTGGCATTAACCATCAATAAGGAAATTAATGTGATTCTGGATAATTTCCGGTATTCATCCGCCGCTACGGTGATGAACTGGATAATTCTGTTTTTCTGTTTCAGAATATTTATGTTTCTCATATCCGAAAAGAAAATTACAAATATTAAAACGCAGGAATTTGTGTTTTTTATTGTCCTTATCAGCGGAGAAATTTTCTTTCTGCATTTTCTCAATGATATTTTTGTGGAATCCAAAGTTAAATACGAACTTACCATTGTTCTGCTTATTTTTCTGGCACTGGACTTATATCTGGCTTATCTGCTGCAAAAAATTTCAGAATCTTATCAGACGGAAAAGAAGCTGGAATTAGTCACCCAGCAGGCTCTCCTTCAGCTCAATGCTTATAAAGAACTTAATGAAAAGTATAACTCCTCCCGTAAAATAATACATGATGTAAAGAAACATGTAGCTTCTCTTGAGGGACTGATTAACAGTAACAATGCGGATGCGGCAGATAAATATAAAGGCTTGCTTAATGCAGAGCTTAATAAGCTGGTTCCCCAATTTGAATGTGATAATCCTATTTTAACGGTTATTATTAATAACAAACTGACGGTGGCGGAAGGAATGAACATCGATTTTAAAACAGATATAGAGTTTTCAGTTCTGGATTTTATTTCAGATTTGGACATAACTGCTATTTTTTCAAATCTTCTGGACAACGCTTTTGAAGCATGTGGGGAACTTACCGAAGATAGGCGTCATATACATCTTATGGTAACAAGACATAATTATTTTCTGCTTATTTATCTTGAAAATACATACAAAAGTGTTGAAGTTGATACAAATCACATATTTAAAAGTACTAAAATGCACCATCAGGGAGTGGGTTTATCCAATGTAAAGGGTGCCGTTAAAAAATACGGAGGTAATTTCAAGGCTCATACAGAAGAGGGTTTATTTAAGACGGAAATATTAATACCTATACCGGACACGTATCATTTATAGGACAAAAAATGCAAATAGCAGGCGTTGAATGCGGATACATTGATATTAAGAAAAATGTAAAATATAATGGCAGTGAAAGGAGGCGTTTACCATGAAGATAACAAAGAACAAACTTAAGGATATGGCTATGAAACATATTGTTTCAAAATCCATAAGGACAGCCGGACAGAGTGTTAATTCAGCATGTGTATGGTGGCTTGGCCAACCGAAGCCGCCAAAGAGTCTGAAAAAGTTAAGGAGGTTTTAGTTTATAAAAAAAACAAAGTATTTAAAAGTAATAATTATTATATCCGTAAGTGTGGTAATACTGGGCATAGTCGGAATATCGGCCAATGCTTTAAAAAGGCATTATTACAGTAATCTGCCAAGCGATATTCTGATTAAACAGGAGGTTTCAGGCACGTGGATAAAACCATCCGAGGAATATGTCTATTATAAAGTGAATGTCAAACACGGAATCATTAAATCAATAGATGTCAACGAATATACAGAAAAAAGTAGTGACCATGACCAAGCTGTGAAAAATTCTTTAGATGAGGCACAACAGCTCCTTAAATCCGCAGGATATGAGGTTAATTGTCCGGTTGTGCTGGATAATTGTATATATTTTTCCGCAGATAACGGTAATAACGGTCAGTCGTATTATAAATATGATAAATCAACTGCTTCTATAGATAAAAATTTTACCCCGCAGCCCTGTCTTAAGGGTGAAAGCAATAATGTTTTAATGGAAATGGCTGCGATTGATAAGTATCCTGAGCTGAAGGATTGTATTCAGAAACATGAAACACAGCAGATTGAATATGGGGAGATAATCATATCCAATGAGAAGGTATTTGTCTGCATGTTTGATAATTCCGAAAAATATAGTGCAAAATGGCTGCTCTATGAATACAATCCAACGTTTAAAGAACTTACACTGCTATGTGAGACGAAACCATACAGAATAGCAGACATAGTATTTTTATAACAGAAAGGATGTTTCTATGAGAAGCAAAAGAATAAGTAAGATTATTACCTGTATGCTTATGACATTTGCAATGCTTTCTTCTTGTGTATTACCGGCTTTTGCATCAGGCAGCGCATCTGGTACTACCAAAGATAAAGAACCTGATACGGTTAATGTTGATTTAGCTTTTGTAATTGATACCACCGGTTCAATGTCCAATGCAATTACAAATGTGAAAAATAATATTTCTGAATTTGTATCTTATCTGGAGGAAGGAGGTGTATCCATCAGAGTAGCTATTGTGGAGTATCGTGATATTACATGTGATGGCAGCAGCTCAACTGTAATACATAAACTTAATAATTCCACATGGCATACAACAACAGCGGACATGCAGGAGACTTTATCGGAGCTTAAGGTAGGCGGAGGCGGAGATTTACCGGAAACTCCCATTGATGCCCTGGGTTATCTGATTGATGATGATTCTCTGTATTGGAGCAGTAAGGCATATAAATTTGCAGTTCTGCTGACAGACGCGGATTATAAAAATAATAACAATCATGGAATCAGCAACATGAACGAAATGATTGACCTGCTTGTTGAGAAAGAAATCAATACATCAGTTATTACAAGAACTTCATATAAAAGCTGTTATAATAATTTGTATGAAAAAACAGGAGGTATTTTTGCCGATATATACTCTACCGATTTTGCGGATGAATTGATTGCACTGGCAGACAGAATAATCAGCGCCACCACTGAAAATAAAGCAATATATGTATTACCGGGTTATATGGGCTCACAGCTTTATTATAACGGTAATAAAATGTGGATGGATCCCACTGCCTTAAAGGATGACATTACAAAATTTTTCCTTATAGGTGGTGAAGATACTAAGTTTAAATTAAAATCAGATGGTTCCGGCTCATTATTATCTGTTGATATGGAAGATGATTTATACGGAACTTTTGATACATACAAAGGTGTAGTAGAGGAATTGGAGAGTCAGTTTGGCGGTGAAGACGGTGAATATGATGTAATCTTTTTCCCTTATAACTGGTTAGGTGACCTTAATGACTCAGTGGTAGAACTGGAAAATCATATTAATGACAACGGATATGATAAGGTGGTATTTGTGACCCACAGCACAGGCGGACTGCTGGCATCTGCATATACCGCCCGCAATAAAGAAAAGGTGTTAAAAAATATTCTTATTGCACCGCCTTTATTCGGAACCTATACCTCTCTCCAGCCTATTGAAACCGGCAAAGTAACGGATATTGAATCCATGTTAGAGGATAATGGAATAGAAAATGAAACTATTGCCGTTTTCTGGAAACAATATGATATCATATATGATTGGATTAAATATGTTACAAAAAATTCACCTACAACTTATCAGCTTTTACCCAGTATTGAGTATTTAAGGTTAATGCCTGTAATGTATGAAGATGAATTTGCCGATGGTACTGCGGTTATGAGCAGGGAAAAATATTATTCAATACTTAATGAAAGCGAAAATATAAACTCTAATCTGACAAACGGTAATGATCGGAGCCACCGGTATTTCAGGGAAACAACTCTTAAGGGCGACATTGTTGAAGTTTTACAGGAAGTAGATACCTTATTAATTGGCAGTAGTTACGGAAACCTTACACCGGCTATTGCAGAATATACAACCACGGATTATTTTTTCTGGACAACAACAGAATATACCGATTTGATTATGAAAATGGATGGCGACGGTACGGTAATGGGTGTTAGTGCTTTCGGTACCGAAAATGTGGGAGAGCATGTCCTTGCATATAAAGATTTTCCTGGTGTGGGACACAGCGCTCTGGTAAATACGGATTCTCACCCTGAAGTAATCCGGTATGTATGCGCAAATATACCTACAGCAAAGAAATCCACCTACTCTTCGTCAACATATTCATTAAGATCAAGACGCAGTATGTCGGCTTTAAGCAGTCCGGCCTCCATGTCTGATTATATTAAAATAAATATCAGCGCCAATAAAAACGCTACAATTAACATTGTTGATGAGGACGGTAATGTTGCAGCCTATATTAAAGAAGATACTGTAACAATGAGCATGGACGGTGTTGATTACAGTATATCAAAAATGGTTTCAAATGGGTTTGACGGAAAAACATTTGTATATAATCCTTCATCTTCTCCTAAAGAAGGTATTATCGGTTCTATTTATATGCCAAGAGAAGGTTATTCATTGGAGGTAACCTATGGTGAAGAGGCCGGTAGCCGGATTAATTTTGGATGTGTTGTATCAACCCTTACTGATGAAGGGGAAAAATCCGCAAGTGCCACATATGTTACAACAGTAACTTCTGATAATGGTGTTGTATTTACATTAGACCTTTCTGATGTGAACCTGTCCAACATCGGCTCACTGTGTACTGATGGCAATGTTATCTCCAGAACGGAATATTTCTTAACGGAATGGGCACTTGAGTCCGAAATTAAGTTAAACTCTGTGGGTGATGAAGCATTGGTTAATATAACCGGCAGTGATGCAGGCAAAGTCTCACTTAAATGGTCATCATCAGATAATGAAGTAGTAAGTGTAGATGATAACGGTAAAGTTACCGCAAAGGGTTACGGACAGGCAGTAATTGCCGCTACTGACGGAAATAAAACCGAAACCTGCAAAGTAACTGTAGTTAAAGAAGCAGCTTCCATCCAAATTGATGATATTAAAATGACTGTGGGTGAACGAGTTCTCTTAAGACCTGTTTTTGATTCAGAGAATGTTACTGAAACAAAGGTAGATTATGAGTATGATGAGCTTGCAGGTATAATTTCCATTAATGAGTACGGAGTAATTCTGGCTGAAGGCACGGGAAGCATTGATGTAGTTGCCACTGCTTCAAGCGGTGTAACAACCTCATTTACTGTTGTGGTTACGACTAACGGAATCATTTCTGTTGATTCTGTATCCTTATCAAAGGACAGCGTAGAAATGAAGGTTAATTCTACAGAGGAGATTACAGCATTTATTAATCCCCTCAATGCTGAGAATCAAAAAGTAACCTGGATATCCTCCAATCCTGATATAGTGTCTGTAAACAGTGACGGACTTGTTTGCACTCTCCATGGTATGGCAGAAGGATATTCAAAAATAACGGTAGTTACCAATGATGGCGGATATACAGCCTCTGCCGATGTTTATGTAACCGGCGGACTGAATAAGGATGACGTGTATATTGAGTCCATGAGTGTGAATTCGGGAATAAATAATACAATCGCAGACAGAATAAAAATCACCAATATGTCTGATGTGGAAATTTCCCTCAATGATTTGGTAATTCAATATTTCTATGATAACGACAAAAATAAAAATGAGGTGTTTGAGTGCGACTGGGCATGTAACAGATACACAGGAATAACATCCCTGGTATACGGTGAATTTGGATATGATTCATCCACCGGATGGGATGTTGTGAATATTGGATTCAAAAACAGTTCTGAGGTGCTTATGCCCGGAGATACCCTTGAGATTCATTTCAGGGTTCATACCTCAAGCTGGAACAATTACTATCTGCCCAATGACTATTCTGCGTCGGGCAATACTTACGCAGCTACGGACAGAATCGGACTTATTTATGAGGGAAGGGTAATTTCAGGTGATGAAATTGAGCATAACAATTCTGATGCAGCACTGCCCACGATTGAAGTCTGTTCAAAGGATACTTTTGAGGCAGGTATGGCCCATTATATATCATCCCGGATAAAGATTAAAAATACGGGAACAAAATCACTTGACTTATCAAAGTTTGAAATAGTATATCAGTATAATAATGACGGAAATACCAATGAGAGCTTCTGGTGCGACTGGGCTTCATGTAATAATGCTTCTGTTACCGGCAGCATTACCGGCAGTATCCATACTGTTTCAGAAACCGGTGATGCCGAAATAGAAATAACTGCCATAGGTTCTGATGCTGTTCTGCATCCCGGTGAAGAACTGGTTATTCATTTCAGAGTGGCCAACAGTACATGGAATGACTATGATTTATCAAATGACATTTC
This sequence comes from Butyrivibrio sp., assembly GCA_051880015.1. Classification (GTDB taxonomy): domain Bacteria; phylum Bacillota; class Clostridia; order Lachnospirales; family Lachnospiraceae; genus Eshraghiella. The sequence continues at coordinate 25,914 of JBJEND010000223.1, forward strand.
ATATAACGGAACTTCTTACAGCATCAATAATAATATTCCGGTATATTATGATGGAGTTCTGATTTCCATGTCTTAAATACTAAAATCCATTTATGCAAATATAGCCTTTCAGGTGCAGTATACGAATTATTGTATGCTGCACCTTTTTATGTCTGTTATAGGATTTTCTTATATCCAATTATATATATAACGAATTGGACAGCAAAAAATTCTTAATATACAATAGCCGTATCAAAAAAACAGGAGGACATATACTATGAAAAAGAAAAATGTTTTGTTAATTTTATTAAGCTTTGTTTTAGCCCTGGGGTTATTTGCAGGATGCGCTAAGAAACAGACCAAGATTACCATTGCGGTGCCTAATGATACCACTAATGAAGCAAGAGCGTTGTTACTTCTTCAGGATCAGGGGTACATTACATTAAAGGAGGGTGCCGGTATTACCGCTACGGTAAGGGATATTGAGAAAAATCCATATAATATCGAATTTAAGGAAATTGAAGCAGCACAGTTACCCAATGTTCTGAAAGATGTTGATTATGCCATAATCAATTCTAACTACGCTATTGAGGCAGGACTGAATCCGGTGAAAGATTCACTGGTTATTGAAGGTTCATCATCAGCTTACGGTAACATCCTGGCAGTTAAGGAAGGCAATGAAAATAACGATTTAATTAAGGCACTGAAAGCAGCCCTTGAAAGCAGTAAGGTGGCTGATTATATTGCCAAAGAATATGACGGAGCAGTAGTAAGCACGGTGGATAAACCGGGAGACGGTTATGATTCATCACTGGATTATGACAAGCTTTCAGGCGCAACGGTTTCCATAGCCGCTTCACCTACTCCTCATGCAGAGATTCTTGCCATTGCAAAGGAAATACTTGCAGAGAAGAATATTACCCTTGATATTAAGGAATTTACAGATTACGTACAGCCTAACAACGTTGTGGAAAGCGGAGAACTGGATGCAAATTATTTCCAGCACGTCCCCTATCTTGATGATTTTAACAAGGAAAACGGAACTCATATAGTATCAGTAGCCGTTATTCATGTGGAACCCATGGGATTGTACGGAGGTAAACAGACATCATTGGATGCAATTAAAAAATAACCATATTGCGCCGGCTGGCATTTCAGTCCGGCGTATTTCATGATTAGGAGGATTAACCGTGATAGAAATCAAAAATCTGTCTAAAACATTTACCGTTTCCGATGGCAGTGTTGAAGCACTTAAAAATATAAACCTTACCATACCTGACGGAGAGATATACGGAATTATAGGAATGAGCGGTGCGGGAAAAAGCACACTGGTACGCTGCATTAATATGCTGGAGCGCCCTACGGAGGGAAGCATTCTGATTGACGGAACAGATATGGGAAAACTTCCGGAGTCCCTGCTTCGCAAAGAAAGACGGAATATAACCATGATTTTTCAAGGCTTTAATCTTCTTATGCAGCGTAATTGTCTGAAGAATGTAAGTTTTCCCCTTGAATTGGCCGGGGTAAGACATAGTGAAGCCAAAAAAAGAGCGGCAGAGCTTCTTGAAATTGTTGGCCTTGGGGATAAAATGAAAAAATATCCGGCACAGTTATCCGGAGGACAGCAGCAGCGTGTTGCCATAGCCCGTGCCCTGGCTACTCATCCCAAGATTCTTCTTTGCGATGAGGCCACCAGTGCCCTGGACCCCCGGACAACCCATTCCATTCTTTCGTTAATCCGTGAGCTTCATGACAAACTGGGACTTACGGTTATAATTATTACCCATCAGATGAGTGTAATAGAAGAGATTTGTACAAGAGTGGCTATTTTGGATGACGGAACTGTTGCGGAGGAGGGCCCGGTGGATAGAATTTTTTCGGCACCGGCCTCAGAAGCTGCCAAAAGACTTGTATATCCCCATATTATTGCTACGGAGGTAGAACGCCATGCTTAGTTCATTTTTTACATCTGAAGAATTTACGGAAGCCATTGAAATTGTAAAGACGGAATTTCCCATGGCTATATGGGAGACTGTTTATGTTACCCTTCTGTCTACTTTGTTTGCCATATTAATCGGAATGCCTCTGGGAATATTGCTGGTGGCAGGTGAAAACGGAAAAATAATCAAAGTGCCTAAGTGGATTCTCTCTATATTAAATGTAATAATTAATCTGTTGAGATCGATTCCGTTTCTTATTTTAATGATTCTGGTTTTTCCTATTACAAGGCTTATAGTGGGAACTGTTGTAGGTACTACGGCAACCATTGTTCCCCTTGTAGTGGCGGCCTTTCCCTTCATTGCCAGACTTGTTGAAAGCAGCTTGAGGGAAATTAACCCTAATATTATTGAAACAGCACAGAGCATGGGCGCCAATCCGTTGCAGATTATCGTAAAAGTATTGATACCGGAAAGTCTGCCGTCATTACTTTCCAATGCGGCGATTGCCATTACCACAATTCTTGGATATTCTGCCATGAGCGGTATTATAGGAGGCGGAGGTCTGGGTAAAATTGCAATTAATTACGGATATTACAGGTATAAAAATCTTGTTATGATTTTTGCGGTTGTCTTACTCATTATTCTGGTACAGATTTTTCAAAGTGTGGGAACAAGGCTTGCCATACACACGGATAAAAGGCTCAAGAACAAATAGTCCAATTTATTGCCTTTCAGTTATAAATGCGGTATAATGTGTATATAAAACATTCGGAAAGAAGGCATTTTTTTGAAAGTCAGAAAGCGTACATTATTGCTGCTTGCATGTATTGTATGGATGATAGCGGGATTCAATGTACTGCGGATAGGAATAATAACATATACAGGATATATTTCATGGATAAATATATGTCTGTCAGTGGCAGTATTTGTTGTATTCTGGTTTGCAGTATTTAACAGACTTACCGTGAAGCATACACGAAGAATACAGGCATATGAAGAGGAGAAACAGTTCTTTTTAAAATTCTTTGACGTTAAGTCTTTTTGCATAATGGCTGTTATGATTACGGGAGGAATATTAATAAGGACATTGAGACTTCTGCCGGACCGCTTTATAGCGGTTTTCTATACGGGCCTGGGAACAGCATTATTTCTCGCAGGAGTGAAATTCGGATGGAATTATATTAAATCAGGACAGGCATACCAAAATACCAAGGAGGATTATACAATGAAGAAAATAATGAATGCCGCAGTAGTTTATTTTGTCCTCGCCATGGCGGGAGGAGTATTTTTCAGGGAATTTACTAAGCTTCAGGATTTTACCGGAGCTACCACTTTAAGGGTGGTACATGTACATCTTTTGGTACTGGGAACACTTTTATGGCTGATTCTGGCAGTTGTCTGCAAAATAACGAATTTAAGTGACAACGGATTATTCAGAAAATTTTTTGTTATATATAACATTGCACTTCCGCTTATGGCGGTTACCATGCTGGCAAGAGGAATTGTTCAGGTAACCGGTAATGAAATAAGCCGTGGTATGAACGGAATGCTTTCCGGTATTGCAGGAATATCCCATATAGGCATGGCAGTTTCCCTTGTGCTTCTGCTTATTTCCATTAAGAAGAATCTTGCACCGGCACAGACTGCTTAATATGAATATAATATACCAAGCTGATTTTTGGCGGTTTATATGGAGATATATGTAGTTAAGCCTTATGATACCGTAGATGAAATTGCACTTACATATGGAATTCCCGTAAGCAATCTGATATATGATAATCAACTTGTTTATCCTTACAGGCTGGCGGTGGGCCAGGCCCTGCTAATCAACAGCGGACAGGGACAGAGATATAAGGAAATAGTGAGTAACGGTTATGCTTACCCATTTATAAGCAAATGGGTATTGGATAACACACTTCCTTATCTGTCGGAACTGTCCGTTTTTTCTTATGGTTTTACAGAGGATGGGGAGCCGGTTCTTACACTCACTCCCTTTGGAAAGGACGGAAAATTTAACAATAATCTTATCAGTGCCATTGTCAGAAATAAAATTTATATTGTATAACTGTTATTCGGCATTAATACAGCCGGAGGTTAAATCTACCGTAATGGCAGGGCGGATACCAAAGCTTTCCACGCCCACTTCCCAGGTATAGATATTTTCCTCACGGTAGCCATTTCCTACGAGATAGCACTGGCAGGAGTAGTTTTCAACCGGGTCACGCAGCCACCACATACATGCTGTAAGGCCAAAGCCTATACAGTAGTCATTATACCAGAAAGTGGTGTTTTTCTCTAATGATTCCGGAGTGGGGTCTGCCAGCAGGGATACATCTGCCTCTTTGAACCATTCAAGTTCATCCAGAGATAAAAGAAAGACCTTATCCTGAGTAACTATCGTATCCGAATCAGAGATGTCATTACCTTTGGTTTCTATTGTAGTCTCCACAATGGCGGACAGTTCTTCATCAGTGAAACCGTTTAAAAATCCCGCTTCGTGGTCATATCCGTTTTTGCCGTCTGCCATTGCCAAAGCTATGGGGGCCTGTCCTTCATATGTAACATTTCGTTTTGAGGAATTCAGCCAGGTCCTTATATTGGAATTTTCCCAACTGCTGTTGCCCCGGACATATGCCTGCAGTTCCAAATCCGTTTCAGCAGGGGAATCACTGCCGTAATATTTTATATCATCTTTGTAGTTATATTTGCCGCTTTCGGCAGCATCAAATGCTTTAAATGTAAGTACATCCCGGGCCACCATAACGGCTTCCTTTCCGTCGTCGGAAATATGGAGTACCTGCCAGTAAATGTCTGCATCGTTATATCGACCGAATACTACCGTATCCCCTAACTGTACATCAGTCTGAACATTGTCAGGCTTAGAGGAGGTTGTGGATTCTTCAGTGGTGTTAATCTCTGCCGGAGTCTGGGATGTGTTGTTTTCAGCAGAAGCTCCGGTAGTGGGACTGTCTTTGTCGTGGTTTTTATTTACTGAATTTATTATTAGTGCCACCGCAAGTATAATTACTACGGTAACCAGAACCCCTATTACAGGAATAATATATTTATGTTTATTTTTATTCTTTGCCGGAGCGCTTACGGGAGGCGCATAAGGGGAGGCTGCTTCCCGGGCCTTAAGATTGTTAATGCTTCTTAAAAGCTCTTCATGACTTCCTTTATCCGCATTCATCCACTGGTGGGCCATTAAAAAATATTCCAAAGATTTGGAAAGAACTACATCTTCCAGTTTATACACTATAATTGGGATTGATTTGGTAACTGCCCTCTCAACCTCCCTGAGAACATGGGGAGATTTGTTGGCTTCTTCAGATAGAATTAGAAGCATTACATCAGACTTGTCTATTCCGGTTATGATTTCTGCAGCATATTCATATCCGGAACGGATATCCCTTGGAGCAAGAAAACATCTGTCTCCATTTGATTCAATGGCATTGCAAAGCTCATTGGCAATAGAAGCGTCTGTTGATGAATGGGATATAAATATATACATTTTATGTCTCTTCCTTTGTTTTTATTATTTTAATGATTAATATAGCAGATTTATATAATAAAGTAAATAAATTATTTATTTTTATGGCGCGGAATACATAAAGTATGGTAACATATATTGTTGATAGGATGTTTATGAGGAGAATCTGATATGAAATTAAGTGATTTACTCAAATATAAAAATGTTGTAATACAATGTCATAATAATCCTGATGCAGATGCCATTGCTTCCGGTTTTGGCGTGTATACATATTTTAAGAATAACGGAACAAATGTCCGACTTGTATATGCCGGATATAATACTATCAGTAAAGCCAATCTTTGCCTGATGGTGAACCTTTTAGAGATTCCCATTGAATATGTTGACAGCCTGGATATGCCGGAATTGCTTATAACTGTTGACTGCCAGTATGGAGAGGGAAATGTTGACAGATTTGAGGCGGAAAATATTGCAGTAATTGACCATCATCAGCCGGCAGAATCCCTGCCTGAGCTTTCCGTGATAAGAAGCAATATTGGTTCATGTTCCACTATTGTATGGGATATGCTCCGTAAGGAAGGCTTTGACATAAATACTCACAAAAACCTTACAACCGCATTATATTACGGATTACTGTGTGATACCAATAACTTCACTGAAATATCCCATCCTTTGGATAAAGATTTAAGAGATGACATTTACTTTGAACGTAGTCTTGTTACCCGTTTTACCAATACCAATCTTTCCCTTAATGAACTTGTAATAGCGGGAAAGGCTCTTCTGGGTTATAGATATACGGATACATACCGTTTTGCAGTTGTTCAGGCTGAACCCTGTGATCCTAATATTTTAGGTATGATCAGCGATTTGATTCTGGAAGTTGATGTGGTGGATACATGTGTTGTATACAGTGTTTTACCCCAGGGGATTAAGTTGTCTGTAAGAAGCTGCATTAAGGATGTAAAGGCATGCGAACTGGCATCCGTTATTACGGAAGGCGTGGGAAACGGCGGAGGACATCTGGTTAAGGCAGGCGGATTTATTAAAAAAGATAATCTGCCATGCAGCTATGACCGGGTGGAAGAATTTTTTACAAACAGAATGAAGGATTATTTTGCCAATACCGAAATAATACATGCCGGAGAGTATAAGGCGGACATTTCAGATATGAAGTTATTTCGTAAAGCAGATGTGGTTCTGGGATATGTAAAGGCAGTTGATTTATTCCCATCCGGTACAAAGATTAATATAAGGACTCTTGAAGGGGATATAGATGTTATTGTTGAGGATGATATTTATATTATGATAGGTATCCGGGGAGAGGTATATCCAATCCGCAAAGAAAAGTTTGACAGAAGTTATACCCATGTTGATGAGGAATATATTTTTAAAGGTGAATATGAGCCTGTAATCAGGGATACGGCGGCCGGAAAAGTACTTTCCGTTGTACCTTACGCCAAAGCCTGTATTGCCACGGGAATCGTGGAGATATATGTCCGTCCTCTTACCCACAGGGTTAAAGTGTTTACTGCATGGGACGAAGAGAAGTATATGCTTGGACAGACAGGGGACTATCTGGCAATAAGAAAAGATGACTTGCATG
>JBJEND010000224.1:0-6719 GCA_051880015.1 Butyrivibrio sp.
AATATCCGTCATATGTAACGCCCTCAATCTCCACTACTCCATAATACGGTTCTCCGCCCCGTACATGCTCATATATGGCATCGCTCTCACTGGTACCTACAATACGGCTTCCTTCATCATCCAGAATGGATGTGATTTTTCTTGTACTTGCATATGTAATGGAAGAAACTACACCCGTCTCATATTTAAGCTGGTCCAGAATCTGCTGATTATTGGAAAGTATTGTGTCACCCTTACAAAATACATTTGCCATTGTAAGTATGTAGTCGCCCTCATAGGCATAATCGTAGGAGCTCTTAACTGCTGATACCGCTGTTTTAAGTGTAACCTGCCTGTCTTTTTCAATAGTATCTTTTATATAAAATCTGGTCAGTAACAACGAAATTACAAAGAACAGAACCATGGGAGCAACAGTTATAATCAAAATTCTCGCAACAAAAGGGAATTTCAACTTATCATCCTTGGCAACCCCGGCGGGAACCGTATCTTTATCAAAGAACGGAAGCTTTCCGATTAAAGCCTTAATCTTCTGAAGGAAAGATGTACGCTCCTTAACATCAATGTTATCTGATGCTTCTGCTTCCACATTCTTCTTGGATTTCTTTCCGGAAGACTTGTGTTTTTTAATCTTGGGCTCTCCGGATTTTTTCCTTTTTCTGCGGGATTTCTTTCTGACAGGAGCATTTTCCTCTTCCGGTGCAACAGTATCATCTAAAGCGGCCTGTGCAAGTTCATCAAATACATCAGGCTCCACTTCTACCGTTTCCTTATCTTCTACTTCAGCATATATCTCATCTTCAACCGTTTCACCGTCTTCTGCCGGCAAGTCCGCCTCAGCCTCAGTCTCTTCTACAGCTAAATCGATTTCAGTTACAGCCTCCTCTAAAACCGGAGTCAGTTCTTCACCGGTATCAGGAAGAGTCTCCTCCAAAACCTCCTCCAAACTGTCTTCTGTCTGAACGCTATCGGATATTTCCTGAAGATTAATATCTTCTACGGTTTTCTTTTTCTTCTTACCGAACATACATTACCTCCAAAGTAATCTGCTAATGGATTCATTATACAATAAAATTCCCCTTTTTTCAACAAAAGGTTTGATATTTTGCACAAATATTAAAGCAAACCATAAAAATTTTTGTTAATAATCATTATATTCCCTATATCCTGATACACGGGTAAACTGCTCCAGCCATTCTATATAATCATTATCAAGTCCGCATCTGCCAAAAATATCGGCCAGTTCCTCATAAAAGTCCCGGTCTCCGTAGGGAATGGTAACCGACATACCTGACAAATCATAGCTGCAATTAACCGCTCTGTAATATACGATGGTATTTTCCAGAATGCTTTTAAGTGTTGACGCCTCCTTGGAATCCATATTTTTGGCAGCGGCCAGTATATCTGTTATATAGTAATCCGCCATTGTATCATCTTCTTCGGAACGGTGCCGGTGCCAAAGCAGGGGAAGTTCCCTCCCGCTTCCCTGTATTTCCATACTGAAGTTGTATTTAAGAAGAGTATCTTCATTGGCATACGCAAATGTCTTCCATGCCGCAAACAGCACCTGAACCATTGACTCATCAATTAATGCCAGCGTTGCAGCCTCATTTTCCCCACTGTTTTTATTTGCTTCTATCATATCATCGATTAAAGTAACTGCCAGATCCTCCACTGCCACGGAAGGATTATTAACCAGCTGCTCTATCCATCCGGTATAATTCCACCCAAGGCCGCTTTCAAACTCCTCAGACAGTATCATATAATCGCAAAAATCGGATAAAGCATAACACACCTCGATACTTGACATCAGGCAGCAGTCCATGCCGATAAAGTCAAACTTCACGCCGGCGGATTTAAGCCCCTTTTGCATCTCATCAAGGGTGAGGCTCTCTTCATAACTCTGATACTCGTCATAACCAAAGCCGTACACCGGTCCACCGCCGTGATTCCAGAATATGAGCATATACCGTTCTGCCGGATAATTATCAACACCCCATTCAATAAAATCCCTGAGGGTAATTTCATCCGTACAGTCTAACTGTCCAAGATTTTTATCAACAGGTAAAAGTTCATCCTCCATTACCCTGAATCTCTGTGTTTCCAGAGAAGATATGTCATATTTATCATCCCAGATAAGCGTTCCCATGGTCTGGACAATTATATTGACCTCGTCACAATAGGGGGCAGCAAGCATTTCCGTCAGATCTTCTGTTGCCTGTCCCTCCGTGCTTTCCAAATCAGATCCGTTCATATATATAAGTACGGTTGCCTTTGATTTATCTTCTGTATACGGAACATCCGGTGTACATACGGGGCCTTCCGTATCAGGCTCTGTGTAGGAATCAGTGTCTGTCTCCTTCTCATCCATAAGCTCACCCAGTGCTCCTATAAACACAATACTGGTACATCCCCATTGGGTAAATACAAGAACTGCACATACCAATAATATTGAAATAATTTGCATTTTTCTCTTCATGCGTATTCCCCCGTTTACAACATTGTTTTTTTATTATACAACATTTGTATTTATCTTGAAAGAATTGTTTTATTTTAGTATAATCATCTTAATCGGCATTTTCAACGTGGAGAATAATATATGAAAGAACTTTTGTTATATATCAGAAAACTTGATTTTAAAAATATATTTGTTACTGCCACCTCCAATCCTGTAATACAGTTTTTCAGGTATGTTTTTGTTGGAGGTATATCTTTTGTTGCAGACAGCGGCAGCTTGTTTATACTTGAACATATAGGCCTTTACTATCTGGTAGCGGCAAGCATTGCTTTTATTATCGGTTTAGTCTGCAATTTCTTTTTATCCAAGCTGTTAGTATTTCATGAAAGTAAAACAGACAAACGTGTTGAATTTCTCGTATACGGGCTCATCGGTTTAATAGGGCTTGGAATTACAGAGGCCTGCATGTACCTGTTGACGGATATTGCAGGAATGTATTTTATGCTTTCGAAGATTCTTGTGGCAGTGCTGGTTCTGATATGGAATTTTGCCGCCAGAAAGCTTATTCTTTATAGAAAAAAATAATATAAGATTGGAGAAATAAAGTGAAAAAAGTAATTATCATAGGAGCAGGACCGGCAGGTATTACAGCAGCATATGAACTCCTTAAGCAGGGCAGAGACGAATTTGAAGTTATTATTCTGGAAGAATCCGATGCAATCGGAGGTATTTCCAGAACTGTCAAATATAACGGAAACCGTATGGACATCGGAGGACACAGATTTTTCTCCAAGGATGACAGGGTTATGGAATGGTGGGCAGAAATTATGCCTACCCAGGGCAGTGAAGCATATGATTATAAAATTCTCGGACGTGCTAAGGCCCTTGTTCCCGGAGGCCCTGATCCTGAAAAAGAAGACAGAGTAATGCTGTTAAGAGACAGAGTTTCCCGAATATATTACCGCAAGAAATTTTTTGACTACCCCGTAAGCCTTAAATGGGAAACCATTAAGAACATGGGTTTCTTTACTACCATTGCGGCGGGTTTCAGTTACATAAAGGCATCAATTTTTAAGAAGCCGGAGAATTCTCTTGAAAACTTCTACATAAACAGATTCGGACGCAAGCTCTATTCCATGTTTTTTGAAGGATATACGGAAAAGCTGTGGGGCAGGCATCCCAGGGAAATTTCTGCGGACTGGGGTTCCCAGAGGGTTAAGGGACTTTCCATTACCGCAATAATTAAAGATGTTTTTTCCAAAATTTTTCATAAAAAGAATTCTGCCAAAGAAACAGAAACTTCCCTTATTGAAGAATTCTATTACCCCAAATTGGGACCGGGACAGTTATGGGAAACTGCTGCGGACCGCATAAAGGAAATGGGCGGTACAATCATTATGAAAGCACATGTTACCGGTATCAATAACGAAAGTGATGGAAGAATCACAAGTATTATTTACCATGAAGACGGTGTTTCCAAGGAGCTTTCCGGAGATATTTTCATATCATCCATGCCGCTAAAGGACCTGGTTGCAGGTATGAAGAATGTTCCTTCTAAGATACAGGAGATTGCCAAAGGCCTTCCATACAGGGATTTTGTTACCGTAGGTGTTCTGGTAGATAAATTAAATCTCCAAAACAAAACAAAAATTAAAACTCTTAACAATATTGTTCCCGACTGCTGGATATATGTTCAGGATGTAGGGGTTAAGCTTGGAAGAATACAGATTTTTAACAACTGGTCTCCGTATCTTGTAAAAGATGTAGACAATAAGGTATGGATAGGACTGGAATATTTCTGTAATGAAGGTGACGATTTCTATAATATGTCCGACAAAGAATGTATTGAGTTTGCAGGAAATGAGCTTGTTAAGATGGGAATCATCTCCTCTGTGGATGAGATTCTTGACGCCCACAGGGAAAAGGTCAAAAAAGCATATCCCGCATATTTTGATACATATTCCGAAATTGATACTCTGATAGAATATCTTAACAGCTATGGCAACCTTTACTGTGTCGGCAGAAACGGACAGCACAGATATAACAACATGGATCACTCCATGGCCACATCCTTTGAAGCTGTTAAAAATATAATCGGTGACATCAAAGATAAATCCAACATCTGGAGTGTCAATACCGAAGGAGAATATCATGAACAAAAATAATTTTTACCGGATTATTTCGTATCTGATGATTATTTCCGGCATTGTCGGATTGGGACTTATTCTTTATTACATACTGTTTGTATCGTCAGGATATTATCATGCGGACTGCACTGATACCATCATGTGGGCAGAAGCCGCACTTGAAGGCAACGGACTTATGAATCCCGATTTTGGGTACGCCTGTCTTATGCCTTTTGGCGGGGAGCTCTTAATGATGCCTTTTGTTGCCATATTCGGAGTCGGTATGAAGGCCCAGCTTATAGGAATGGCTGTTTTTGCCCTTATTTTTACATTTGCCCTTGTGTATCTGTGTAAATCCATGGGCTTAAGTTACAAATACTGCTCTGTCACGGTTTTTACGGTACTGCTTGTAATTTCCGCCAGCCCGAAGCTTAGGGAAATTTTCTGGTGTCATATTATATATTATAGCCTTGGTGTACTTTTCTTAATGGTGGGACTTGCTTTTGTCATTAACCTGCTTAAGAATGAAGTTCCAAAAATAAGGCATTTTATTTTTCTTCTTGTATGGACTATACTGTGTGCCACAAACGGTTCTCAGGCGCTTACGCTTTATATTCTTCCTGTGCTGGCGGCAGTTGTTGCTGAACGTTTTTTTGATTTAAAAACTCCGTTTTTTAATAAAAGTAACCGTCGGGAAGGACTGGTAGTTCTTGCAATGGGCGCGGGCACAGTTATTGGACTGCTGATTGCCAGGCTGTTGAACGGAGATATTACTGCCGGTTATCAGTCCGGTTATTCAGGATTTGACAATATGAGCGACTGGGCAGACAACTTTATTAATATTCTGCCTGAACTGTTCCGCCTCTTTGGAATAACCTCTGTTACCGGCGAGCTTTTTTCTCTCGACGGAATTATGGTGCTTATACGCATAATCTGTGTACTGATTTTAATTACAGTTCCCGTAATAATGCTCTGCATGTACAAGAAATTCGAAGAGCGGTCTTACAGGCTTATGATTCTTGCTCATACATTTTTAAGCGTACTGATAATTATGGGATGGGTGTTTGGCAAGCTTAATGCCGCCTGCTGGAGACTATCTCCCATTCTTGCAACCTCTGCCATATTATGTGTGATGTTTGTAAGATACCTGTACAAAACCAAAGCATTTGCCAGACTTACCGCCATAATCATAATACCTGTTTCCATCGTACTTTTTACAATATTTGCGGACATATGTACAGATGCTGCAAACGGTCAGTCCGATGAAAACAAAAAGCTTGAAGCCATAAGTGAATATCTGGCAGAAAATGATTTGGAATACGGATATGCCACATTCTGGAATGCCAACATTATTACTCTTATGACTGATTCAGACATTAAAGTCCGTTGTGTTTCGGTGGATAACAACAGAATCTCCCAGAGATTTTACCAGACCAATATTAACTGGTACAAAGACAACAGCTATAACAGTTATTTTATGCTTCTCACTGACAGTGAATACGGTCAATACCAGGGAATGGATTTTTTCCCTGAACCGCAAAAGCTGCTGGAATATGATGATTATCATATTCTTGTGTATAATTATAATATTATGGAGCTGAAATAACGCAGAACCCGTTTTCCTTAAGAACCTTAACAGCTTTGTTGGCGATGGATTTATTGGCTCCCCAACTGATATTCAATAATCCGTCGCCTCCTCCGAAACCGGCTATCACTGCTTCCTGCCCGGATTCATCCTCCGTAAGCAGGACAGACAGCCCCACATAGCTGCTGCAACGAAAATAGAACTCCTCAAAACACAGCATAATCACCCCGTCATTCATTTTCCGTTCATCACATACAAGTTCTGCCGACTCAGCTTCTTTCAGCTCATCAGCAATCTGTAATATTGTCTTGCTTTTTGTTGTACAAGTCATTTTAATTATTTCCGCCATAATTTCCTCCAATAAATAATTTTACTGCCGCTGCCACTTCATCCGGTTTGTGCTGATATATTAAGTGGTCACCGGGTATTCCCACATATTGGCAGTTTCCAAGAGCTTCCACATAAGGCATGATATGTTCCTCACGCCATTTACTGCAATTGTCTATATATTGCTGCGCTACCTCTTCGGTTTTGTCCGCATCGGACAGGTCAA
>JBJEND010000225.1:0-6686 GCA_051880015.1 Butyrivibrio sp.
TGACTGAAAAATTCAATAAAGGCTTCGGATATCAGATCCTGTATGCTGTGTAATCCTGTTAATGCAACTAATATCCTGTTAAAAGCGGCAATAATAAGTATACAGACCATTGCCGGCAAAAATGACTGTATGGAGTTGGCACATATGCCTTCCATGCCGATGGTAAAGTCCCGTAGTGACAGCCACTTAATTTTTCTTAACCGTTCAAATATCACACAACTTACAAATGTTATAAATATGGCTGCAAAACAGCTTTTCACTCCCAGACTTCCAATGTCAAAGCTGTCACTGCCGATATTCAAATGGGTACCGAAAGCTCCCAACGCTACAATGATATACATAGCTGTATTTTCCAGTTTTTCATTCTTCTCCATGGCATAACTTAAACTTAATGTAATAACCATTGCAACGGAAAATAAGCCAAAGGTGCCTGCATTAATACTGCTAAGCAGTGAGGATATCCATGAGGCTTTGGAATTGCATATAAAATTCTGATATGCCGGAATAGGCAGATTTAAGATTGCATTGGCAAGTGCACCCACAAGAATAAGGGGAATCATCATCAACAGCCCATGCTTAATAACCGTTAAAAAGAAACTGTCCTGAATATCATATAATTTTTTTAAAAAGTTATTTTTCATATAAACACCGGATTTACCCTCTCAATGCGATAGGATAATTATACCATATATAATGGCCTGAGTACAACCATATCGCAAAGGAAGTTGGGATAAAATGCGTATACTCTGTTACTGAACATATGATTTACGCATTGAAAAAAGAAGCACCTACAGAGAATATGTTCTGTTCAGGTGCTTCGGTTCACTATGTTTTCGTGGTATGCACACAGCTAATAGTATTTCTTATTGCCCCATAAATTAGCCTTCTTAAGTTCCTTGTATTCACTGTATGCTCTCTCTAAGATTTGACGCTCATTGGCAAATTTAAGCAGATGATACGCCTCATGGTACTTATAAAATCCGGAATCTTCAAAATATTCTTCCTTCTGCGGCTTACTGTAATAGCTGTCGGCCATCATCAGATACCAGTGTACATCCTTTTCCACCGTATCATTGGGTATGCTGAATGAATATTGACTCTTGCCGATATATTTAATAATCTCGGCTTCTACTCCGGATTCTTCCTTCACTTCACGCAGAGCAGTCTCCTTAAACTCTTCTCCCGGCTCTACGGTTCCCTTCGGTAGTACCCATCCTTCATATTTGTTCTTAAAATTCTTGTACAAAAGAAGGATTTTTCCTCTGAAAATTACCACACCCCCACAGCTAGTTGCTTCAATCATTGCAATTCCTCCTGTCTGGTGTGTCACTATTGACTGTTTTATAGTATACACGCAAATTAAACAGATAGCAATGTTAATTTTTTCTTTCAACAAAAACATACTATAAATTAAACTGCTCCACGGTAGCCTGCAAGGAAGCAATACTTCTCATAACATCCTTTGTTTCTGCCGAAACATTTTCACTGGCGTTGGTTATTCTCTGTAGATTTTTATTTACTGACTGAACTGCACCATCCAATTCTTTCTGAGATAAATCAATCGTATATAAAATATGGTTTATATTGGTAATCGATGTTGATAATTCTTCCGTATATGTTCCTAACACATTGCTTACTTCAACATAATAAGCTGCATCTTCTTTATAATTTTCCGCAAGAGTTTCAAGTTTATCATAGTCTTTAAGGACAACCTCATCCAGAAATGCAATAATTCTGTTACTTGCTTCTGAAAGTTTCTTTACACTGTCCATGACTTTGTCAACCAGAGCATTAACCTTTTCAATTTCACTGCCGGTATTGTCACTTAACTGCTTAATTTCATCTGCAACCACTGCAAAGCCTTTTCCAGTATCTCCTGCCCTGGCTGCTTCAATGGAAGCATTAAGAGCCAGTAAATTAGTCTGTTCAGCGATGGCACTGATTGCGTGGGACACCTCAACAATTTTTTCGATTTCTTTTGTTTCTTCAATGGCAGCCTCAAGTTCTTTCCTGCTGTCCAGTGTTACAGAAATTGCGGTTTTTTTGTCCTCCAGCAGTGCCGGCACCATCTGTTCCACTCTTTCAATAATCTCATTGGCTCTTTCAGTAATTATCCGGGTGTTATTTGTCAATTCGTCCATTGCCTTTGCAACATTCTGACAATTATCATCAATATCGCTTATGCTGGCAGTCTGTGTAGTAACGCTGGCTCCGGTTTCTTCCATAATGGCACTTATTTCCATTATGTTTTCATTCATATCTGACACATGATTTTCCGTTTCTGTGATCATATCCTGAATCAGACCGGCTTCCTGCTGGGTTTTGTGTATTGTTGTGACAACCCGGCTCTCTAATTCATCTATGAGATAGTTTATTTCCTTTACTTCACTACGTTCCTGCTTACAGTTTTTTCCTCCGATTACCTTATCGATTATAAAATGCTTCATTGTATCCATTGGTTTCAAAAGCCGGCTGACTGTTATGCTTAACAGAATAATAAAAAGTACAAGCAGAACAAGGTCAACTGTCAGCGGAAGTATAAGATTTTTAATGATTTTATTACCTATAACCGAAGAATCCTGGGCAATACCAAGTCTCCATCCCGTTGTATCAATTTCACGAACTACATAATACTTGATTATTCCGTCATAATCGGTAAATGTGGATACGTCCTCACTTTCCAGATTAATATTAACCTCATCGGACAATATGGTATTTCCTGATTTTTGGGGAAGATAATCTTTATTCTCATGAGTTATTACACTATTATCCCCTGACAGAAGAAAGGTCTGTACACTATCATCGGTTCCTGCACTGTGTACCATTTCAATAAGACTGTCAATAGTAATATCCGCAAGAATAACTGCCTGTTCACCATCCATGGTAAAGGGAGATGCAATGGAGACAACCATCTGTCCGGTTGCAAAATCCGTATATGGTTCCGTATATATCAATTCACCTTTGGAAACCGCATCAATCCACCAACCTCTTGTGGTGGGATCAAGGTCAAGGGAAGAGTGATTTGCAGGGAAAACACCGCCATCATATGCAAGACAACAGTAATACATAAGGGCATCCGGGTTATTAGCCAGATTTTCCTCCAGAAAATCCATTACCGGTTCCATATCATCCGTACTCATTCTTTCCAGGGCAGTTTTCATCGTATCAACAATATATGCCTGTCTTGTAAGCCAGTCATCAATAAGTTCACTGTTATACTCTGCTTCTTCCTTCAGAGTATTATATCCGTCTGTTATAAGTGCATTTCTCATAACAAAGCTGTTAAGAGTAGCTGTCACCGCAATAATAATAACGATAAACAATGCCACGCAGGAGATAATATTCCATTTGATACTGCCCAAAAAAGGGTTTCTCTTACGTTCTTTCATGATAATTCCTCCGTTTCGTTGAGAATTAATACACACCATTTTCTATAATTATAAATCATTCACTATAAAAGTCAATATAGGTTTAAGAAGGATTGACGGAATAGTAATAATCGTATACGGCTTTTGCCACACTTCCCGCATGCCCGCTCTGGTTTTCTCCTCCCTCCAGAACTACCACTACCGATATTTGTGGATTTTCCACCGGAGAATAACTCATAAAAAGGGAATGTTCATAGCCCTGAGTGCCATATTGTGCAGTACCTGATTTGGCGGCAACAGTATAATCGCAGTCTCCGTATATCCAGCCGAAGCTTTTATTTATTACCTCTTCCATGCACTTTTGGAGAAACGCAGCTTCGTCCTCTGTCATAAGTCTTCCGTATTCACTGCTTTTAAATTCTTTTACTGTTTTGTTATCAGCGCTTATAACACTGTCCAGCAGATAAGGCGTATTCAGAACTCCGTCATTGGCAATGGCACTTGTAATAAGAGCCAGATGAACAGGCGTAACGAGAGTTTTTCCCTGTCCAAATACAGTCTGGGCTTTTTCCCATTCAGTTGAATTCTCATCCAGCACAAACTGACTTTCCTTATATTCCATATTAAGGGGCAGTTTTGAATTAAAAAGCAAATTGGATGCAGTACTCCTGTACCGAGGGATATCAAGGCCCATTCCCATATTAATAAATGAACTGTTGCAGGAATTGGCAAAGGAAAGTTCCAAATCCTGTATACCGTGTACATTGCCGTGGGAACAGGATATGGAATTATCACCTAACTGATAGCTGCCAGTGCAGTTATATTCGTATTTCTCATAATCATCAGTATGCTCTCTGAAATATTCAAGCAATGTTACCACCTTAAAGGTGGAGCCCGGAGGGTAAAGTCCCTGGGTAGCCCGATTTAACAGTACCGAACTGTTTTCATCGGATACTATGCTCTCCCATTCACTTTCAATAGTATTGGGGTTGAAATCCGGTGTGGAAACCATGGTAAGTATTTTCCCGGTGGATGGTTCCATAACAATAACAGCCCCCTTATTAGTGCCAAGAGCATTATATGCAGCCTTGGACAGACCAAGGTCAAGGGTAGTCACAACACTGTCTCCCTGGTGCTTTTTACCGGACAAATCATTACTAATCTGTGTCCATATATTTTCATTGGATGTAAGCATATAATATGCTGCACTGCTCTCCAGACCGCTGCCTCCGTTGCCCGTATAGCCTAACACATGGGACAGCAGATTATTATTGGGATAATATCTGGTTTCATTCCCGTCGGAGTCCGTTATGGTAACTGCCAGCACACTTTTGTCGGAGGCAAGAATAGGACCGCGGATGACTTTTTGTGCCAGTATTTCCTGACGCTTATTATATGAATTGTGAATTATGTCATCGGCCTTAGCAATGTTAAAATAAACAAGATATACAATAAGACCAACAAAGGCTGCAAGAAAAATATATGTTGAAAACAGAATGCTTCTGTTTGCTGAATTTTTATTCTTTTTCATTATTAATCTCCCCCTCGCTGCATGTCGTTTTGGCGTCCAGAATAAAAACAGCCTGAATAATTGCAAACATTATTATGGAACTTAAAATTGAACTTCCGCCATAACTTATAAAGGCCAGTGTCACTCCGGTAGAAGGAATGAATTTGGTAACGCCGCCTATTGTAAGAAAACATTGAAAAATATACAGTACACCAAATCCCACTGCAATAAGCTTATAATAATTATCTTTTACACGGATAGCGGCTCTCATAATTCCTATAAAACTGCTGAAACATATTAAAATAATACATATTGCAAAGATAAGTCCGAATTCCTCAGCAATGGCTGCAAAAACAAAATCCTTGGCAACAACGGGAATTTTAGTGGGAAGTCCCTGATAAAGTCCCATTCCGAATAATCCGCCGGTACCAATGGCAAAAAGTGACTGGGTAATCTGATATCCTTTATCATCTATAACTGACCAGGGGTCCAGCCATGCCACAACCCTTGTCTTAACATGTCCCACAAATCTGTAGGCAAACACAGCCGCCGCACTGCCCATACCAAATCCGGCCAGAAGATACCGGAATTTCCCTGTTGCCACAAAAAGCATAATTACATATACAACAAAGAAAATAAGTCCCGTTCCTAAATCATTGGAAAGTATGAGAATAATAACATGAATGGCAGCTAATACCGCTGAAATAACCACATGCCTGAATTCCTGTGACTTGGACAAAACTCCGGCTATAAATAAAACATATATCAATTTTACAAATTCCGATGGCTGCACCGATACAAAACCAATATTAACTGATAAATTTGCTCCAAAAGATGTTTTCCCCAGCAAAAGAGTTATACCTAAAAACAGTATTCCTATTGCCGCCAGAAGATACCGTATTCCCGTAAAAAATTTACTGTGCTTCATTATGGCAGGTACAAAGAAAGAAATTACAGTTGCCGCAACAACAATCATAAACTGTTTTAAAGCATTGGAAGGTGCCAGTCTGAATGCCATGATAAATCCGATACACAGAAGCATGATCATATTATTAAGTATTAAATTGGAACATTCCGGATATATAACCCTGTACAACGCCACCGTGGTAACCGAAAAAATAATCTCCAGTAGTATAATTACAAAGGAACTTAAACTTTGCGTATTATAAATAACTATGGCGGAACATATGCCGAAAATAACGGCTGTAAATACATTCTGCATATAAGATCCGAATTTTATTCTCCTGTTTATGCCTGAACTGCCACATATTCTGAAGCTGATATACACATAAAAAAGCATTATAAAAATCAAAAGATATCTTGAAATATTTAAAAGTATTTGCGACATTATTCCACTCCTCTTGTAAAATGCCCCCTTGTAAACAATGCAGGAACACCTGCTTCTGCCCTGCCTTCTTTGCCCTTTGAAATATCTGAGGCCAGCTTTACATATTCATATACAAGGTCCTCACCCTCATCAGTAAAACATAGTGAAATATTACGGGGATTTACAGTCTTAATATCTGTAATTTTATCCAGAAGGAATACGGGGACACTGTTATATATTACATTATAACAGTACCTGCAGCAGCTTACATACATAAGCTTTGCATCCTTACGATCTGTAATCGATGCAATACGGGATTCCGGTTTATGGCATTTATGGCAGGTTTTATCAATGCAGTTGGCAGATATCATTAAAGGAATTTTACCGTATACAACTAACTCTCCATCGGGATTATTAAGATGGGAAAGTTCTTTGCGGTTCAGTTCAACAGGAAAGGTAATTTCATCAAATCCGTAATCAT
>JBJEND010000226.1:0-7079 GCA_051880015.1 Butyrivibrio sp.
GTGTGAAAAGGATTCCCGAAATACTTGATAAATTAGGAGCAAAATCCGTATTTATTATTTCAGGTCCGAACTTAAACAAAATGGGAGTAGTCAGCCGTATATCAGATATATGCACCAACTATGGTGCATCAGTATCAGCCTTCACAGAAACAGAAGGTAATCCGGGAACTGAAACAGTGGAACATGCGGCTGAGGAGCTTAAAAGAACAAATGCAGACTGTATAATTGCCCTGGGAGGCGGTTCACCAATGGATGTTGCCAAGGCAGTGGGGATTATAGCAAAATACGGAGGAAAAATTACTGATTATGAGGGCGGAGGCAAGGTGCCCGGAGATATTATCCCTATAATTGCCATACCTACAACCGCCGGAACCGGTTCTGAAGTAACTGAATTTTCAGTAATTACAGATCATAGCAGAAATTATAAATTTACTGTATTCAGTGATAAGCTTTTGCCTTCATATGCAGTTCTGGATCCGGAGCTGCTTGCCGGTATGCCTGTATCTGTCGCTGCCGCAACAGGAATGGATGCAATGGTACATGCAATCGAGAGTTATATTTCAAAAGCCGGGAATCCATTCACAGACTGTATGGCAGAGAAGGCCCTTGAGCTTATAGGAAAAAACATCTGCAGATTTACTGCTGACAGAACCAATACTGAAGCGGCAGGGGAAATGCTTCTTGGAAGTACATTTGCGGGAATTGCATTTAACAGTGCAAGGCTTGGTGTAGTGCATGCCATGGCACATCCGGTGGGAGGTTTTTTTAATGTTCCCCATGGGGTAGCCAACGCAGTGCTTCTTCCGGTATGTCTTAAGTTTAATGCACTTGCTGATAATGGTAAGTACAGAAAAATTTATGACTGTATTGCCGATAAGAAATCTGACGATGAATTTGTTCCGGAAATTCTTTCAGATGAGATTAAAAAACTTACATTAAAGCTTGGAATACCTGCATCTTTGTCAGAGGTTGGAGTAACACCTGACAAAATACAGGATATGGCAGTAGACGCCATGAAGAGTGGAAATATAGCGGTTAATCCAAGAAGTATAACTATAGGTAATATAGAAAAATTATATAAAGAAGCTATGAATTAACAGGAAGAATTTCTGCGCCGCTACAGGATTATTTACCGAAATCAATGGGTTCATAATCCTGTAACGGTGCCAGAAAGCCTTTCTTTTTTAACTCTTCAAATATCATATCAAGGGTTTCTTCATCCTCGGCAGTTATGGTGTGGTAATGATAGCCGGAGGTGGTGTTCATCAGAAGAGATGAACAGCCTGATTTTATTTTATCCGTAAAAATCTGTACATCTTTCCGGGATTTAATATTTAATTCCGCACGGACAACGCCATAGACTCTGTGGGATACGAAGACATCTTCTACAATTCCTCCCAAATCCACGATTATATTCAGTTCTTCCGTCACCTCATCATCAGAATGAATGGTTTTAAATACACGGCTGGCACGGGCAGAGCTGCTAAGCATATAGCCTTTTGTAGTGGATAGGATTTGTGCTCCGTTAGCCCTTAGGAGTGCAATATCCTGTACTATAATCTGGCGGCTGCAATTCAGTTCCTTTGCAAGCTCTGTTCCCGAAACGGGGGTATCGGAATTGGATAACATATTAAGAATATGGTTTTTTCTTTCATCAGCATTCATTGGCAACAGTCCTTTTTGATGATATTTTATACTGCATGGAGATTTTTAAGGGAAAGGTCCAGGATGGGTGCTGAATGGGTAAGAGCACCGCTGGAAATATAATCTACCCCAAGGTCCGTAAGGGCAGCTATGTTTTCTTTGGTTACATTGCCGGACACCTCTACCATAGCCCTTCCGTCAATATATTCAATGGCTTTTTTCATATCTTCGTGGCTCATATTATCCAGCATAATAATGTCTGCACCTGCTTCAACAGCCTCTTTAACCATATCAAGATTTTCAACTTCAACTTCAATTCTCCGTACAAAAGGGGCGTATTCTTTTGCCATCTGTACTGCTTTTTGAACCCCTCCTGCGGCTCCGATATGATTGTCCTTAAGAAGAACACCGTCGGAAAGATTGTAGCGGTGGTTATGTCCGCCTCCAATCCTCACGGAATATTTTTCAAATATTCTGTTGTTGGGAGATGTTTTTCTGGTATCCAGAAGCTTTGTTTTAGTACCCTCCAAAAGAAGGGCAACAGAATGGGTATATGTGGCAATTCCGCTCATTCGTTGAAGATAGTTAAGAGCAGTTCTCTCACCGCTTAACAGAATGCGTATATCGCCGTATACCTTTGCAAGAAGCTGTCCTGTTTTAACCGCATCCCCGTCTTTGACGTAAAATTCAACCCGGGTCTTGGAATCCAGTAAAGTAAATACTCTTTCAAAAACCTGAAGACCGCAGATAATGCCCTCCTGTTTGCATATTAAATCCACTTCTCCGGCTTTGGATACCGGCATTACACTGTTTGTGGAAACGTCCTCACTTGTAATGTCTTCCTTAAGGGCGCTTATAATAAACGGGTCCACGTTTAATTTTAAAGTTGCATTGTCATACATATATTGTAACCTCTTTTCATTAATGTTCATTACGGGCTCTGTCTTTGGCGCTTTGCTGTATTGCGGCACGGACAGAATTCATATACTGCTGTAAAAGCTCATTGCAGTCCCCATATTCCTTCATATCCGGTATTGCAGGGGAAAACCTCAGCTCTTCCCATCCGGAGGATATGTGAAGAGCGGCACGTTTGGCAAAAACAAGGCTCTCAAGAAGAGAATTACTTGCCAGACGGTTTCGCCCGTGCACTCCGTTACATGCGGTTTCTCCCACGGCATACAGATGTTTCATGGAGGTAAGACTCTCATGATTAACTTTAATTCCACCCATAAAATAATGCTGTGCCGGAACTACGGGAATACATTCTCTGTCCACATCATATCCCTGTCGTTCACAGTGTTCAACAATATTGGGGAAATGTGACATAAGCTCTTCTCTGGGTATGGTTCGCAAATCTTCCCATACATGTTCTGTTTTGTCTTCTTTCATTTTATTAAAAATAGCTTCAGTAAGCAAGTCTCTGGGCAGCAGCTCGTCAACAAAACGATTCATGTGTTTATCGTACAGATATGCCCCTTCCCCTCTTACAGATTCAGAGATAAGAAAACTGCGGTCCTCTTTTTTCTCTGAGAAAAGAGTAGTGGGGTGAATCTGGACATAGTCAATGTCTTTAAGCTGTATGTTATGCTTAAGGGCAATGGCCAGGGCATCTCCGGTAAGATGACGGAAGTTGGTGGAATGGCGGTATAATCCTCCTATGCCTCCGGTGGCCAGAACTGTGTAATCCGCCTGTATATGCACGATTTCTCCGTCAGCGTTACGCACCACGCCACCATAGCAGATATTATTGTCACTTGTTATATCTATTAAAGCGGTATATGGCATTAATGTCACATTGGAAAGCTTCTTCACTTCCGAAAGCAGATGGGAGGTAATTTCTTTACCTGTAATATCTTTATGAAAAAGAATACGTTTTTGGGAGTGGGCGCCCTCTTTGGTAAAGCTTAATTTGCCATCCGGTTCTCTTGCAAAATCCACTCCGTATGATAATAAATCTTTTACCACATCCTGGGAAGAGCGAATCATTATTTCTACAGATTCGGGATCATTCTCATAATGTCCCGCCTTCATGGTATCCTCAAAATAGCTTTCATAATCCGATTCGTCCTTAAGCATACACATTCCGCCCTGGGCCAGAAAAGAATCGCTGCTTTCAAGGTCTGATTTGGTAATCAGGGTTATTTTTTTATCCCTGGGAAGCCACAGTGCACAGTACAGCCCTGAACAGCCGCTTCCCACAATTAATATATCGGTTTTCATCTTGTCTGTCTTTCTGTAAAAATCATTTTGGGGCTTATTATAACATCTATCTTGTCAGATGACAAGACAGCTGTTTAATATTATGTAACATTACTCTTGATTTTTTCCATGAACCGGGTAAAATAGAGCCATAACGAAAGGATGAATAAGGATGAAAAAAATATTTGAAAAGCTCTTATGTTGTGTATTAACTTTAGCGATTGGGATGACGATTTTTGAAGAAAGCCACGTACAGGTATCAGCATTGAATGAAGTACAGTATGATATTTATGATGAAAACGGTAATTATGCTTTTACATATACCGGTAGTATTTTTTCAGATTTTATTATAATGGAAATACGCAGTTTTACAGCTTCAAAAACAGGAATGCATTCCTCAAGGATAAAGATATATGTAAACGGTGAGGAAGCAGATATACATATGTCTTCGGACAGTATTTCCGATTCGGACATAATATCATATTCAGTGCAATATGGAAACGGTACATTACAATGGGATGGAGATACAGATATTTCATGGTATGAAGCAGATAAGGACAAATATTATATCCATACAAAGGAAGAGCTGGCAGGGCTCGCCTATCTGGTTAATTATGGTGAAGACGATTTTAAAAATAAAATAATTAAACTGGCGGATGACATTGACTTGTCAGGTGAGATATGGGTGCCAATAGGAAAAATGGATGGATATGGTTTTTCAGGGACGTTTGATGGACAGGATTTTGTTATCAGCGGTCTGGATGTTTCCGTTAAGGATGATATATCATTTTACGGATTATTCGGATATATTACCAATGCAACGGTAGAAAATGTCAATCTGGAAAATATTAATGTTAATGCAAATATTGATGATAATTTAGCCGACGAATTTTTTGTGGGAAGTCTGGCCGGAAAAGCTGTCAGTTGTAATATAAATAATATCAGGGTAAACGGAAGTATGACAGTCAATGGTGGAAGTGATATATGTGTTGGTGGAATGATAGGAAGGTCATACAGTAATATCATACAGAATATCATTTCAGATATCGATATTAATTCAGATTCATTTAATATTGGTGGAATCATAGGAGCACTCAACTATGACAGAATAATTAATGCAGTAAATTTAGGGGACATCTGTTCAACAAATCAGGCAAGCGGGAGCACTGCCCCCAGGGTTGCAGGTATGGCTAGCTGGGCCTATGATATACAGCTTAGCAATTTTTTAAATTATGGTAATATTACAGGTGAGCAATCAGCCCTGAAAGCATCAGCAGTAGGATATGTTTCAACCGTGGCTGGAAAGACATTTACCAATATTTATTATGATGACAACTTAAATAAAATTGAGGGTGGTTCAGTTACTGATGCAAATTTAGTGATTAACGAAGATAATATAAGAGATGTTTTAGATGTACTTAACGCTGATAAGGAAATCTGGCAGATAGAAAACTTAAAACTGCTGCCTAAAAAAGCTGATGTCAGCAGTTATGTTGTCAGTGATATTGGTGATGAAAATAATTATTCAATAAGTAAGTCTAAATCCAAAGAAGGAGAATATGTTTCTGTAATTTCTTATAACGGATATGGAATAGATGGCCTGGCAATAAAGGATAGCTCAGGTAACACAGTTATTCCTGCTAAAATTTCAAACTCAGAATACAGGTTTGAAATGCCTGCGTCTGCTGTTACGGTCAGACCTACTCTGGGATTATTAAATTTCAGTATTGGAATAAGGGCTAATAATAATTATTCCATTAAGGTTGACGGTCAGTCGGTTTCTTTATCTGATTTTACAAGCATAAAATATGGCGAAACAAAGCAGATAGAAATTCTTCCTGAAAAAGGATATAGAATAATACAGATAAAGACAATGGATGGTCGTATTCTGGAATTGGTAGATAATAAAATTACGTTAAGCGGTATTTTAGACGATACTAACATAATTGTAATTACAGAAAAAGATACGTCTCAGGGAATTGTCCCCGTAGGTGACAATAACCTGGTAATCTTGTGGATTGCATTAATTGTGGTGTCAGGATTAGGTATTATTATGTTGTCTGCTTCAGGAAGAAAAAGAATATATCAATAAAAATGTCAAAGAGGGTTAATGAAATGTATACTACAGAACAGATTCAGGAAGAAATACTTAGAATAAAAAAAGAAAAGGATGTCTGCATCCTGGCGCATGCCTACCAGAGCCATGACATATGGGAAGTGGCAGATTATGTGGGTGATTCTTATGGTTTAAGCCTTAAGGCGGCACAGACTGCACATAAAAATGTAATAATGTGCGGAGTGAGATTCATGGCAGAGACAGTTAAGATACTTTCTCCGGATAAAAAAGTTATACTGTCAAACCCTGAGGCCGGATGTCCCATGGCATCCCAGATGGACGTAGAGATGATTTCCCGGGTTAAAGAACAGTATCCGGGCTATACGGTAGTGGCATACATAAATACAACCTCTGAATTAAAAACCATATGCGACGTATGTGTAACCTCCGGTTCCGCAGTTAAAATAATTAAAAATATTCCCAACAAAAACATACTTTTTATACCTGACTGCAATCTGGGAGACTGGGTTGCGAGACAGGTTCCATACAAGAATTTTAAATTCCTACAGGGAGGTTGTCCTATACATGCCAGAATTACGGAAAAGGATGTGAGAAGGGTAAGAGAGCTTTATCCAAAAGCCAGGCTTCTGGTTCATCCCGAATGTACCCCTGAGGTTGCAGGCAATGCTGATTATGTGGGAAGTACCACAGGAATTATGGATTATGCAAGAAAAAGTTCTGATAAAGAGTTTATCATCGGAACAGAAAACAGCATCGTTCAGCATCTGAAATTTGAATGTCCGGATAAAAAGTTTTATCCATTGTCCAAGGACTGTATATGCAGCAATATGAAGCTCACTACTATTATGGATGTGTATAACTGCCTTACAGAAACTGCCGGCGAGGAAATAGTACTTCCACCGGAGATTATGGATAAAGCAGGAAAATGTATCAATACAATGATAGAGTTAGGAGAATAACGGGGGCCTTATGGCCCCTTTATTAGTAAAGAGGAGGCAACAGGGAAGTCGGACTACGCTAGCGTGGGCCTAAGGGGGAGAAAAAGGCGCTCCAGGCCCACGAAGCTCAGTCAGAGAGGAGTTTGTCCCAGTTAGCGTGGGCCTGAGGGGGAGAATAAGGCGCACAGGCCCACGAAGCTCAGCCAGAGAGGAGCTTGTCC
>JBJEND010000226.1:7179-31521 GCA_051880015.1 Butyrivibrio sp.
CAGCTAGCGTGGGCCTGAGGGAAAGAATAAGGCGTTCCAGGCCCACGAAGCTCAGCCAGAGAGGAGCTTGTCCCAGCTAGCGTGGGCCTGAGGGAAAGAATAAGGCGTTCCAGGCCCACGAAGCTCAGTCAGAGAGGAGTTTGTCCCAGTTAGCGTGGGCCTGAGGGAGAGAATAAGGCGCCCCAGGCCCACGAAGGAGGCAAAATGGTAAGCCGTGAAGTGGCTTTTTGAAGCGTTTTTTCATATAGGCCCAAGAACAGCGTTTGGAGAAGTAATAGTGGAAAATTGGAATTTATCGGTTGAAATTTTAAAAGAATTAATGTAATATTTCGTAGGAAAAAAATTTTGGCAGGAGAGAATCATGACTGAAAAAAGAGAAGACATCAAAGAAAATAAGCTTAAAAGATTATGGAATTATTTTTCCACATATGAGAAAATATGGTTCTTAAGCATTACGGTGCTGGCATTTGTGTTTGCATTTTTATTCCCGGAGGAAGAGGCAAACGGCGTAAACGGCGGGATAATAATGGCACTTTATCTGCTTGATACATTTCTCAATATTACCTGTGAGCTGCTTATATCCAAACAGAGCAAATGGAATTTTATGGTATCCGTACTGGTAGAACTTACCGAAATTGCCATATGTATAGTTCTGGCATACAGATTTGCTACAATGGCAACTACATTATTTTTCTGGCTTCCTATTGATATTATCAGCTTTATAAGCTGGCACAGGCACCCGGACAAAAAAGAGGAGGAGCTTACAGAGGTCCGCACACTGACAGGACTCCAGGAGGTTCTGGTAATTCTTGGAATTGTAATCTGGACAATAGGTGTGGGATATTTTCTTACAACCCTTGATTTGGGCGGAGATTTTATCAAAAACCGGAACATCGAGATTATCATATGTTATATAGATGCCTGCGTAAGTGCGGTAGGAATTGCAAACGGCGTATTTATTCTGCTGCGTCTGCGGGAGCAGTGGATTGCATGGTACATATCCGCCATTCTGGAGGCTGCAATTAATATTCTGTCAGGGCAGTGGGTACTTTTGGTATTAAAAATAGGATACCTGACAAACACAACCTACGGATATATTAAGTGGACGAAATACATCAGGGAACACAGAGTAGCCAATAAAAAAATTGAAAATTCTTAAATTTTATTTCTTACATTTTATTACCAAAAATGATATAATTTTATTACAGCGTGTGGCTATAACAGCGTAAATCCTGTTGTATGCCGCACTTTTTTTCATGATTGGTGAAAGGGTGGTAGGAAATGTTCGAAATCGGAACTTATGTGGTATATGGTAATACAGGGATTTGTAGAATTGAAGATGTTACAACTCTGGATATTCCCGGAACTGATAAGGAGAGACTGTATTATGTCATGTCGCCCATACATGAGCAGGGTAGCAGGGATTATCTTCCCGTGGACAATACCAGAGTAGTGCTGCGAGAGGTTATTGCTCCTAAAGAGGCTCTTGAACTTATTGACCGTATTCCCCAGATAGAGGAACTGGATATAGGTAATGAAAAATTAAGAGAAGATAAGTATAAGGAAATGGCCAGAAAAAGTGACTGTGAAAGCTGGATTTCCATTATTAAAACCGTATATCTGCGCCGACAGGAACGGGCATCCCAGGGCAAAAAAATTACCGCCACCGATGAGAAATATTACAGACTGGCAGTGGAACATTTACACTGTGAACTGGGATTTGCTTTAGATAAAAAACCTGATGAAATAGAGCAGTTTATTACAGACAGAATAGATAACAGATAATATGAACCGCCTGATGATTTTACGTCACAGGCGGTTCATATTATTTTATGCAGGATTATTTCGCTGCTCTTTAAACTTTATTATCACCAGGGAAACGGCTAAAAATGCCAGAGCAAACAGAAGCTGTATGCCCATGCTTTTTAGTGCAAAAGAACTTAAACTACCTTCAAAAAATCTTAACTCCTCTGTTACATTAATATACCAGTAGGTAGGAAGAACCTTGGAGAAGGATATAACCTTATCAGGTAAAAGTGACCGCTGTACAAATATTCCACAGAGGAAGGAAGAGGAAAGTCCTATTACATTAGCCCACATATTAAGCATATTTACATGTTTTGTAAGCTGGGCAATCAGAAATGTAAGGGAAATACATACCAGCAGATAAATAAATGCGTTGGCGATGTACAGTAATCCCCTTATATCAAAGATTTCCCCTTTATACATAACTGCGGCAAATACTATAAGTATGGCAAAGGTAAACAGTGAATATGTTCCTGCGGCACCGAACAGGGCAGAATTTCTTTTTCCGAAGCTGAGACTTGAAATAGAAGTTCTGGATTTGATTTCGGGGCGGTTCCATATTACCAGCATGGGGCCTAAGCTGTTAATAAGCATACACAACAGTATGTATGGTATATAAGTGAAGTAATAACTTCCGGCAGAAGGTTTATCCGTTGACTCTCCTGCGTCAATAAAGCTTACATCTGCTGACAGGGAAACAGTGTCAGCGGTCCTGTCAGCCGCTTCCTTAGACGAAAAGCCGGCCTTTATATATCCTTTCAGGGTAGAGACATAGGTGTCAATCTGTGAGGCTGCAATATATGAAGTATTGGATGCCGGATCCTCATATGCCGTGAATAATTCTTCCTGTTTCCCCGACAGTATTTTATCCTCCATGCCCTCTTCAATTACAAGAATATATACAACATTATGGTAGAAAAGGTCATCCCGCCATGTGGCTTCATCCGTGCCTATGTCAACGATTTTCTGGTGTTCATCCAGATAATCATAAAGTCTTTGGCTTAATTCGGAATTATCCCTGTCTATTACGGCTATTTTGATTTGTTCTGCCTTAAAAGACTGATTGGTATTTTTATGCGTAGTGTTAGGCAGTATAAATGATAATACTCCAAAAATTACTATGTACATAATTGTTGACGGAAAAAAGCGCAGTGATATTTTAAAAAATGTCTTAAATACTTGCATAGCTTTTCCTCCTTGTCATAAAAATTGATGCTGCCAGGAATATAACGGAGATAACAACGAGGGATATTATATTCATAAAAAATCTCTCGTGTGTATCATAAATTGTCAGGGAATACAGTGCATCC
This sequence comes from Butyrivibrio sp., assembly GCA_051880015.1. Classification (GTDB taxonomy): domain Bacteria; phylum Bacillota; class Clostridia; order Lachnospirales; family Lachnospiraceae; genus Eshraghiella. The sequence goes on from JBJEND010000226.1 coordinate 10,296, forward strand.
TGAATAAGGGTGGCCGGGTTAATCCTGCTTATGACCGGCACATTTTTCTGGATAATAATTTTCATATCTGCCACCATAAGTCCTGCCAGAAATGAGGATAAGAGGGAATATACAACTATAATTGTGGTCTGCATTGCCTCTTTTAATTTTGGCAGGGAGCCTATGAAAAGTCCTATGGCTATACTGGATAGTGAACCTACTGCGGCAGTAAGGGCAACATATCCCATCTGGTGTCCCAGATCAATCCGGTATATGAATACCATTACAAGAATAAGAATAAGCATCATTACCAGATGAACGGTATAGGTTGCAAGAAATTCTGCCGTAAGGAGAAGTCCGCGTCCCACAGGAGATACGGATTTGCGTATTCCTTCCGGAGTGGCATCCGCCTTAAGCTGTCTTGCACATCTTAATGCCAGAAAACCTCCACAGAGTGCAGCGAATGCAATAAGTGAAAAATAATATGAGGCCATTGGGTCCATCCTGTCTTTGGTAAAAGTTTCTTCTTTAATGAAGGATACGGATTCGGACATATCCTCGGCAAGCTCAGGTATAATCTCAGGATTGGTTTCGGCGATTGTTTCAAACATGGCGCTTCTTTGCAGGTACTGGTTAATAAAGCTTTGCAATGCAGTCTGGTTGATTCCGCTGTTACCTACAATCAGGGAGATATCATCTTTTTTTACAAGAATAATGCCGTCCACTTTTTTATCTGAAAGAAGGTCTGCTGCGGTATCATAATCTGTTTCAGTAACCTTAAGAAAGGGTTCGCCCTGGGAATCGGCTTTTGCAATGATATCCATGGTTGACCTGAAAATAGAATTTTCCTGCTCATAAACAATGGCTGTGGGTATTGTGTGAAATGTATATGCTTTTTCATTAATTCCGGAAAAGCCTACCACAAAGCACAAGCACAGAATTATTGGAAAAAGAAGAGACCAGAATAACTCTTCTTTTTCATGGAGAAAGCATCTGATTCGGTATAAATATATGTGCCAGAACATGGTTATCCCTCCTAATCTCTTAATTCTTTGCCTGTTATCTCAAGAAATACGTCATTCAGAGTAGGCAGTTCGGAATACACCTGACCGAAGTGTATTTCTTTTCCTTTTAAATAATCCAGTACGTGAATTAAATTATGTTTTCCTCCGGAGAAGGAAAGTACAAGCTCACAGTTATCATAAGAGCATTTATACACATGGGTAAGAGCTTTAAGGTCGGACAGATTTTCTTCTGAAAGCTGAACGGAATTGATTTTGACAGTTTCGGAATTCTTAATCAGCTTTTTAAGCTCATCGGAAGTACCCAGGGCAATTCTTTTGCCCTTATCCATAATGGCAATGCGGCTGCATATCTGCTCCACCTCTTCCATGTAATGGGATGTATATATAATTGTAGCCCCTGCCTCATTAAGCTTAATAATGCCTTCAAGAATGTGGTTACGGCTCTGAGGGTCAACAGCTACGGTGGGCTCGTCCAAAATAATTAATTCAGGCTTATGGGCAATTCCACAGGCTATGTTAAGACGTCTTAAGAGACCTCCGGAAAGTTTTTTGGGCCGGAATTTCCTGTAGTCTGAAAGACCGGCAAACTCAATGGCTTCCTCAACATACTGCTTTCTTGTGACTTTGTCCTTAATGTAAAGTCCGCAGAAATAATCAATATTTTCGTATACGGTAAGCTCGTCAAAAACAGCTACATTCTGCATTACTACTCCGATTCGTCTTTTTATATCATAGCTGTCGGGGCGCATTTCCTTTCCAAAGAGTTCAATGCTTCCTTTATCATATGTAAGAAGGGAGAGAAGACAGTTAATGGTAGTTGTTTTGCCTGAACCATTTGGTCCCAGAAGTCCGAAAATCTCTCCTTTTTCTATTTCCAGATTAAAATGGTCAAGTGCTATTAATTCCTTATATCTTTTTACAAGATTTTCAATTTTTACAATGGGTTCGCTCATATTCATCCTCTTTTCCTGAATGTTTTTTCGTTTAGTATAATTGTATTCTCAGGGGGGTATATATTTAAAGTGAACAAAGTAACTAAATAAAATGACAAATGTCACATTTGTTATGTTATAATATTAATACTAAAGTATAGCGGCAGGAGGTAAAATTTGAATACCATAATTGACAGAATTATATTACTGCTGATTGGTGTATGCTGTGTTATTTTCGGAGAAATACCGGAGGTTTATAAGATAGCGGTTATACTGACTGCAATCATATATATGGGACTGACATTCTATTTTGCCGAAAGCAGAATACATTTTCTGATTGATTTGGCAGCAGTTATTTTACTCATTATGTATGATGGATTTCTCCCTTTTGTTCCATTACTTGTTTATGAAGGCGTCTGTGGAATACTTCGAAAGGATTTCAGGGAGATTTATGTTATATCCGGGGGAACTGTAGTCTATGTGCTGTTAAAGCTTGCAGGGGAGAAACGCCTCAGCGTATACGGGAATGGGAACAATATTGTGCTGTTGCTTCTCTGGATACTGGGAATTATCCTGGGAATATATTTTGCATATAATACCGGGGAAATTATACGTCTTAGGAGGGAAAAACTTAAGATAAGAGACGACAATGAAGAAATACGTCGTCTTATGGTTATGAAAAACAGGCTTTTAAGGGAACGTCAGGATAGTGAGATTACCATGGCGACCCTTAAGGAGCGTAACAGAATTGCAAGGGAAATTCATGACAATGTGGGACATCTGTTAAGCAGGAGTCTGCTTCAGGTGGGGGCTCTCCGTACAATTTATAAGGAGGAACCTATGGCTGCGTCACTGGCTGATTTGCAGGCTACGCTGAATGAATCCATGACCAATGTGCGAAACAGTGTTCACAATCTTCATAACGAGTCCTTTGATCTCCAAAAAGCCATTAAGGATTTGGCAGCCAAAAATTCCGGGTTTTCAGTAAAGCTGGAGTATGATATGGAAAATGAAGTGCCCCGTAAAATAAAATACTGTCTGATTTCGGTTATCACGGAATCCTTTGAAAATGCCCGTAAATATTCAGACGGTGACAGAATTGAAATTATTTTAAGAGAGCATCCCGGACTGTATCAGCTTATATTTCAGGATAACGGCAGCAAAGCAATAATAAAAGAAACAGGAATTGGTTTACATAATATAAAATCCCGGGTGGATGAGCTGGATGGAAGCACAGCTTTCTCCACGGAGGAGGGATTCAGAATATTTATTTCCATTCCAAAGAAAGGAGCAGCAGAATGAAAGTTGTTATAGTGGATGATGATGCTATTGTGGCAGCTTCTATGAAGACAATATTATCATCGGCAGGAGATATAGAGGTGTTGGCGGTGGGATATGATGGGGAGGATGCGGTAAGACTTTATGAGGAATATCTTCCGGATGTTCTCCTGACGGATATCCAGATGAAGAAGATGAGTGGATTGGATGCCACTGCTGATATACTGTCCCGTCATCCCAAGGCAGGAATAATTCTTCTGACTACCTTTATCGATGATGAGTATGTAAGAGCGGCACTTAAAGTAGGTGCAAAAGGATATATACTTAAACAGGATTTTGAAGGCGTGATTCCTGCTATCCGTGCAGTGTATTCAGGACAGAATGTATTTGGCGATGAGATTATGAGTCGGATACCCCGCATTGTGGAAGACAAGGATATGTCATCCTATGACAGCCACGGTATCACGGACAAGGAATATGAGATTATTGAACTGGTGGCGGATGGACTGTCCAATAAAGAGATTGCAGAACGGCTTTTCCTAAGCGACGGCACTGTGCGTAATTATATCAGCACAATTCTGGAAAAACTGGAGTTGAGGGACAGGACACAGCTGGCGGTGTATTTCTACAAACATTAATAATATTTAAACGGGAAAAAGGGGGATATTTTATGGAAGAACCTGAATCAAACGGATTTTCAACAGCTTCTATGGTATTGGGGATTGTGAGCATTGTTTTACCCGGGCTTACGGGCATTGGAGCAGCAATAATTTCATTGATAATGAGAGCTGCCTACAAAAAGAAAAATGGTGATAATTCCCAGACAATCGCAGGTAAAATAACAAGTATTATAGGAATAACAGTAAGCGTATTGGAATATGTATTAGCCTTGATGCTTGTTATGTATATTGTGGTTTTATTTATAATAATGTGTGGATAATACAAAATTAAAAAATAGAATCCATATGGCTTACAGCATTTGGCTTTTGAAATTTATACAAATATTATATCATCTCTATAACTGGCAACGTTAAAAATTTCATCTCTATTACTATGAATTTTAATTTGATATAATCCATCAAAGCAGACGGAAACTTTTTTGCAATATGGAGCATAATTGAAGTTTTCATTAATCATAAAACTTGCGGAATACACTTTTATAAGTTCAAAAGTGGTCATTAATCCGATACCCGTACCACCGGAGTCTCCATGTGTTGTATAGCGTATTTTACCCATATATTTTATAACATCAGCATTAAAATTATCTCCACTGTCATATATGTTGATACACAAATTATTGTTTTCTTTTTCAATAGAAAGTAAAACTTTTTTTATGGTTGAATTTTTAACTGCAATAATTGCATTTTCACATAAATCCGCAACAATAGTGTTAAATGAATCTACACTTACGATTCCATTTATAAGCTCTCCAAGGTCGGAGGAGATTGTATAAATAAAATCAACGGAATTATGTATTGATTGTGTTTGAAGATACTGTAGAATGGCATCAGTGCGTATTAGTCCGGTTACAGGCAGTGATGTAGAATATTGTTCATACGAATGAAGAATATGTTTACGATCCTGTGATAGAACGCGAAGCTCGTTTTGAAGCTGCAAAATCTGATTTTCATTTGTATTACCGGATATATGGGCATTAATGACCGTATTAACTGCCATTTCCATTGAAGCAATAAGTTTATTGTCTTTATGGATAAGTTTTGAAAAATTTTCATTTTCAAATTTTAATTCCTTAATCTGTTTTTTCAGATAATTAATTTCATTACTTTTATTTTTCTTAAGATATAATCCCGTGAGTTGATATTGCCACCAGAAAATGAGGCATAAACCTAATAACAATGTTATTGATAAATAAATAAGTTTGTTTTTAGATTGATAGTAAACGGATAGAAAAATAATAACGGATGATATAAAAAAACCAGGAAGGATTGTCTTTTTCTCCGTTAAAAAAGACATGCCGTTTTGAAATCTTTTAAATTTGAAAAGAAAAAAGGATAATATTGTTTGAATTATTCCTGTAATGAGAGGACATAAATTATTAATCAATATTTCATCTTCAGTTACAAAAAAAAGAATTTTGTAAATCAGGAAAAAAGACATGAGACTGATGGAATATAAAAAGAAGTTTATCCCAAAAGAGATTACAGATGTCGTAAATGCAATGTTAAAGAGAATTTTTCGCCCTAATTTGGCAATGAAAATAAACAATAATATAACTGCTAAAATATATAAATGCTGCGCATAAATCATTATTAAACAGACCAATATGGAACAGAAAACAGAAAAAAGAATATCTGAAACTATTTTTTTTACAGAAAAGCTATTATTTTTTATTTTATCAAAAATGTAAAAGTTACATAAAAAAATAAAAATATATTTTATAAAGAAAATAATCATTCAGTTTACCTTTCATAGAAAATTGCGGCCATTAACTAACACTGATAAAGTTCACACGGAAAATTAAAGAAGATAGTGTGTCAATTATTTATACTTTAAAAGCTGAAATGAGAATGCAAAAATGATAGCTACAACATCTCATCAGATATTTTACGTGCATAATAATATATAAATTCAGTAGTTGTAGGCGATCCTTTGACCGAATTTATTGTTGCGGTATAATATCTGGCCAGCGTTTCAATGTCAGAAGTCATCCACGTCCTGTTTATTATGTTTTGCATTGCACGTTCGACACTTCCTGGGGTTTTATGGTATTTCTCAGCAATAGTATCAATGATAGAGGAACGCTGGTTGTTTAAAATTAACAAAATACCATCTGTTAAATATTGATATCCGATAGCCTTAGGACTAATTCCTATCGAGTTAAGTTCAGTATGTATTTTGTTGATTATACGTTTTTGTGATGTATGTGTAGAAGGTGTAGCATCATATGAAATATTAATATATTTCAGCAATGGTTCTCTAAGGGTGCGTAACAAATCTATTACTGATTCTTCAGAGTAATTTTCCTGATGTTTAGACATGATGAAATCTGCACCTAACTCACGCGCTAGTTGAAAGGTGATTTTGCTTGAGTTATTAGTAGTGATCAAGATATATGGGCGATGGCTAAGACATACATTCCTGAGTTGCGCAAGAAAGTCCAAACCATTGCCGCCGCCTTCATGTAACTCTAAATCTAAAATTATTACACATGGCATATATGTTACAACATCCTGCAATGCCTGATTAGAATTGTCTGTAATTTTTACTATCTTAAGTTCTTCAAAATTATCCGTATATTCTAAAAATCTATTACAAACATCTTTGTCATCTTCAATAAGTAAAATAGATAATTGGTCCAATTATGCACACCCTCCAGAATTGTTATCTACATTCTAACACAATAACCAACAAAAACCAACCTTTTTCAATAAAAAAAGTAATTTTTACCTACAAAAACCAACTTACGAAGATTTTACCCTGTTTTATAATTTTAATAGAGATACATAGTCTTGAAAAACGAATGAGTTTAGTTATTGTATATAACGGAAAGGTGGATAGAAAATACTCTCATTTGAAAATATACTAAAATAATTTTAATTTACGAAAGGAGAATTAGTATGAAAATCAGAAAAGTTTTAGGGGTACTTTTGACATTTGTTTTATGTTTGGGAACAATGAGGGTGACATCCAATGCGGATGTAATTGGCGTCAATACCAAAATCTCCAGCGGTGGTAGCGGAGGAAATACGGAGCTGAAGTTATACGCTGAAAGGACATATTTAACTCCTGCAATATCAGGTTATTTTGGGTATGATTATACCACGACTGCGTGTTATTCATATAAATTGAATAAGGCAGATAAGTGGATTATAAGGGGAAGCTTTAACTGGCCAACTGAAAGTAAAGTAATACGAGATACACGTTATAATTCAAATGGAGTGTATGTTTCAACCAGCCTAAGGAATGATGAATCACAATTCATTTCGGGAAATTTTACAGCAACTGCACAGAGTACTGCATTTGGTGATACAACATTGACTCTAAATGTTGTATACTGATTAAAGGTGGAGCTATACCGGATTAATAATCCGGTATAGCAGTTTAAAAATATTGGAGGGAGAGCTATATGGTTAAATTTAAACAACTGGCAGGTATGCTTTTTATTTGTGTTTTCTTTACGGGATGCAGGGATTCTTATATTTCCAACAAAAATCCACTGAGTTTGGAAAACTCTATAGTTCAGGATAATTCCGTGGATGAAACAATGGAAAACAGCCCCCAGTCTTTTTCTATGATTACCAATTCATTAGTACAGCATATGAGTAAATCGTCAAATGCTTTGGTTAATTCCAGAACAGAAGTAATGCGTGTGGAAGATGGTATTAATTCAAATATTCTTACTTTTTCCTGTCAACCGGATGCTTCTATGGATTGGGCTGAATTTCCTGTGAGATTGTATGTAATAGATAACGGAAATCCTATTATGTTTTCTGTAGGAGATGCAGAGCCTGATATATTTCAGGATGTAACGTGTATTGCTAATGAGCAAATGGTATATGAAATAAGGTATGACCAGTCAGAATTATGTTCGTCATCCGGAAAGATAGATGTACTGATAATATATAATCCTGAGGCTTTACCCGGTCTTGGGATTACCAGTTTTCAAGGTGTGGATAATTATTATTTTTACTATTATAATGAAGGCTATTCAGGGGAAAAAATAAATGATATCCAAAGTGTAGATGGGGAATATCTGGATATTCCGGAAGAATATAGAGAAAATGCATATGTAGAAGAAATTGGACCGAAGGAGATTTACACTGATAGATTCACACCTAAAAATATTCATTACTATGAAGATATAGAAGTGAATAGCATCAGTGAGTTGTATGTTCACATAAATACCGGAGAGAATAATCCCGGTGATGAAGTGATGGGCATTATCTGTGACGGAAAATTAATGCAATTCCATGACGGAAGTTATTTTAAAAGCTTTAATTCCGATTACGGACAAAAAACGCTGCAATATCAGATGGCGGAATTCGAAAATGTGGACCCGGGACTGCATTATTTTCAGATTGTACATATGTCCCTTGAGACTGTGGAAGATAAAGATAATGCAACCAGAGAAGTTTCTTACAGATACAGAATCGTAATTAAGGGTGACAATAAATGAAACGTGTTAAATTATGTTTGATTATTTTAGTCTGTGTATTTTTTCTGCCCGGATGCAACAAAACTTACTATTTAGAACGGGAATATATAAACAGCATTTATGAAAAAGCTGTTATGTATAATACGGATGCTTTATCTGCACAGGGATATGATAACGAACAAAGCAGTTGCTGGTTTGACTATTCAACAAGCAACGGAAGGCAGATATATTACGTATACCCCGGGAGTTCGTTAATTTTGGATATTAAGAATATGACTTATAGAAATCCATGCAATGTAGTGGGATGCAATCACACAGGAGCAGCATGTGAAAACAGTTTTGTTAAGTACTGCCCAAGATGGCATTCAGACGGACTTTATTTTATGAATGGTTCAAGTCTTTATTACAAAAATAATGATGGTGAAATTACAAAAGTATTTACAAATACTTTTTCAACGGAATGGACCCAAAAAATGGACCCTAATGAACCGGGCCTGTTATGCGGAATGATATTTCTGGATGAACACACATTGCTTCTGGCGGGAAGAAATTATTATCTGCAATATGACCTGATTACAAATGAGGTATCTGAACCGGTGATTGCTCCGGATGGTATTATTTTTGGATTTTGTTATTTTGATGGTATTATTTTTTCGTCATATGATAACGGGAAACTTGTCAGAACGGATTGGGATACCGGGGAGAGTAAAATAATATCACAGCAAGGCTATTATGTGAGAAAAATCGGAGACAGGATATGGTACGCCAGAACTGCGGATAAAATGGGAGTAATATGCAGTAATAACGTGGATTTTACCGATGAGAAAATAGAGATAAATGACGCATATGTCATGTTCAATGTATTTGATGATGTTATCATATATAGTGATAGCAGGAATCAATGCTTTTATTTAAAAGATTCTGAAAATAATATTAGACAGTTATTTTCACTAGAGGATTTGACCTATTCCTTCGAAAAACTGCCTGAAAAATACCACTACAACGAGGACAAGTCTGATCCTAAACCGGAAACGGTGAATTTCCTGCATTACGAAAACGATAATGTATATTTTGCAGCAGGATATCCTGTTAGAAGAAAAAATGCTTCAGAGTATTGGTACGTATTTTATGAAATAGACAGTGAGGGTAATATTACGGAGTTTACGGGAGAAACAGAATGATTTTATGGGAAATAAGGAAAATTATCAGAAGTAAATTTTTTATTATTTCATTGATGCTTATTCTTGCATTATATGCTTTTAATATAGTTACCTCCGTTCCGGATGATATTGGGAGTATAGCTTCGGAGAATGAATTTTTTGATGAGCTTCTTTTGAATGAGGAGGAGTATGATAATTATGCACTGCCATATTATGAGGGATTGGACGAAAAAGGAATATTCCAAATAATGAACATTGATGGAGTATATCTGGATAATGCATATGAGGATTATTTCGTAATAGGTGAATTGAAAGACAAGAAGCAGTATGTAACGTCCGGGTATGAGAAAGCAATGATTAACGTTGTTACTTCTTCAGCAGTGTCAATGGGCAGAAGCAACAGTTATTTTGAGAAAAAGTATTATGAGAAAAGCATAAAAACGTATAATGTCAGAATTGATGTAAAAGAGGTTAATGAGAAGGGGATGGAGAGGTATCTCACATGGCTTCTTAATGAACCCATTGTGGGCATGGTGTTGATGTTATGGTGTGTTGTGCTTACAACTCAAGTGATTGGTTTTGAAGAACGGAAAAATCTGAAGATTATTGTAGCTGCCACGAAGAGGGGGCGCAGGGAGCTATTATTAAGTAAGATTGCCGCAATTGCAGTAATCATTGCGGTTTTAAAGTTGCTTTCTATTGCTGTAAATATTGTAATCGGCATGATGGTGCATGGAATAAGCTTTAGAACATTAATGGCACCTGTACAGTCCTTGGAAGAGTACCGGATGTGCTGCTTTCATATTTCAATTCTGGGTTTTTTTATTATGGTAGGAATCGGTCAGTTGATATTATTGGAATTGGTGGTATGTGTTACGGCAGTTATGGCTTATTTTACCAAAGCTGTTCCTGCCGCAGGAATATCCCTGGTCCTGTGGGAGGCTCCTGCATTTATTCTGGCAAGACAGACGTATGAAACATACTTGGAAATGGAAAACTTTGAAAGAATAAGGCAGTATGCCCCATGGGCGCTTAATTGCAGCAGGGATTATTTTGTGGGATTTGATTATGGTAAATTTGTTAATTTTCCCGTTAACAGATTTATTATGTGTATAGCGGTATGCCTTGTTGTAATTACTGCCTGCATGGCTTTATGTATTTTTTTTGCGGATAAGAATAATTTGGGGGTGCCATATGGAACTGAAGGTAGAAAATGTAAATAAAAAATATAAAAATAAACAGGCACTTAAGAAATTTTCCTGTGTATTCACAGAGGGCATAAATATTCTTCTTGGGCCAAATGGTGCAGGTAAATCTACGTTGATGAACAGTATTGCAGATGCCATTAAAATCAACTCAGGAGAAATAACCTTTGACGGACAATGTATTTTTAAGATGGGTAAAGATTTTAGAAAACAGTTGGGATATTTGCCTCAGAATCCTGAATTTTATCCATTTTTTACCGGAAGACAGATTATTGAGTATTTTGCTGTTCTGAAAGGGTTGAAGAAGGATGAATACAATGTGGAAGAACTGATGACATCCGTTAATCTTTCTGATGCTATGGACCGAAAATGCGGAGGCTATTCGGGAGGAATGAAAAGAAGACTGGGGATTGCGGTTACCATGCTGGGTAATCCAAAGGTACTGATTTTCGATGAACCGACGGCAGGACTTGACCCAAAGGAAAGAATTGTATTTAAAGATAATCTGAAAAAACTGGCAAAGGAACGGATTGTAATAATGGCTACGCATATTATTTCAGACGCGGAGGATATCGGTTCCAAAATAGTCATAATTAATGCAGGAGAAAAACTTACAGAGGGTAGCATGGATGAATTGATTGCCAATGTGGAGGCCAAAAGCGGAAAGCAGGGCATAACATTAGATGATGTGTACATGCATTGGTTCGGCTGACAGATTGGGGTGCGGTTATGTTAAAATACGAAATCAAAAAATACATATGCAATAAAGTTGTTGTTTTCTTAATTCTGGGTTTCGTTATCCTGAAAATAGTAGTGTCGTTTTTTTCACTGAATATAAATGTGCCCTTCGGAATTAATATTTATAAAGAGTATCTAAAGCGGTGGGATGGGGAATTAACAGAATACAAGGCTACGGAGATAGAAGCGGAATATGAGCGGCTGTCAACAATAAGTCAGATGTATGAAGATAAGAAAACCAGGTTTTTAAATGGGGAAATTACTTTTGAAGAGTTTGACAAATTTACAGAAGAATATAATCTTTCAGATGCCCAGGTGAAAGCTTTTGAACCGGTGTATGCAAAATATTACTATTTTGCGGAAAGTGATGAAAAAGTGGAATTCTTTTACGATTTGGAAATAATAGAGCTGGCTGAACTGTTTAAAAAAGATTTTGTATTGGTTTTACTTATATGTTTTGTAATAGCAGCAGTATATGACATGGAAAGCCGGAGTGATATTAGTATTATTATTCGTTCCCTGCCTGAAGGCAGACAAAAATTTCAGAAAAACAAAATTGTTACAGCGATAGTGTTTGCAATCATTACAACAGTTCTTTTTTGCGGAATTGATATTGCCATATACGGATATAAATATTCTTTTGAAAATTGGGGCAGAACGGTGCACAGTATCCAGTCTTTGAACGGGTTCCCTATTAATACAACCATTGCGAATGCTTTTTTAATCATAATGGCTGTTAAGGTTATTTATGGAACAATGATTGCCGGAATAAGCATTCTGATTTCCAAGACGACAAAGAGGATGTTTTTGACGGTGTTTATAGGAGTCATTATTTTTGCACTTCCTATGCTTATTTGGTAATATAGAATATGTTATTTTTATACCGGCCCGGGAATTCCCCGGGCCGGTATATTTTCTCTAGAATTCAATTACTTCCTTAACACCATCATCCACATACATTATATATTGTCCATGAGTATTTTCTGCATGGTACAGTGTATAATCCCGGGTACTTACCCCGTCGATGGACTGAGCGGCGCATCCAATAGGAAGAGCACTGCCTTTACGTACAAAAATCAGTACCTCGTTAAGGGCTGCATCCACATAATGATGGCCCTTCTTCATCATGGCACTGTCATAATCCTCAAGGCTTCTGAAGCGCAGCATAAGCATATCCTCCGGAAGATATACATAACGCCCGGTGGCATTCTGCTTATATACAGGGGCAATCATAATACTTTCTCCCACCATAAGCTGGTCCTCTATATGGCGGCATTGGCTGTCATCGGGGTATGCTATGGCAAGAGGAGCAAACATCAGGCTGTTGTTATCAATGGCCTTGAGATATTCGCTGTATATATACGGAATTAGGCCGTAACGCAGGTTAATAAGGTGTCGGAAACTGTCAATATTTTTGAAACGGTATAATTCCTGAACCCTGGTGCCAATGGCTGAATGGTTACGAAACAGAGGCGTAAATATTGAAAGCTCTACGAAACGCATTACAAGGTCTTCCGTTGCATTGGAACCAAATCCTCCGGTATCGGCTCCCGTGTATAAGAAACCACACATATTGATATTGGGGAGCATATGAATTAATAATTCAATATGAGCCCACCATGAGGAATTGTCTCCCGTCCAGATTCCGCCATAACGGTGCATTCCGATGTAGGATGAGCGGGAGAACATGAGTATTCTTTTATCCGGGACCAGTTCTTTAAAGGCTTCAGAGGCAGCTCTTGTCATATTGTATCCGTAAAGATTATGGAGCTTATCATGTCTTATCATTTCACCGTTAACATTGTGATAAAAGCTGCTGTAATCCTTGGGACTGTTGGCAAGACTGTTTACAAGTCCCTGAAATTCCCACAGCTTCCATATATCCAAATCCTTATCAGAATATTCGGGAAGCTTTTCAAATACTTTGTTAAGCTGTTTCTCAGAATAGAAAAGCGCCGGTTCGTTCATATCATTCCAAAATCCGTCAATGCCCATATCGGTGAGAAACTTATATTTGTGTCCAAACCATTTTCTGGCTTCGGGATTGAGAAAATCAGGCATATATACCTTGCCCGGCCATACGGCGGCAACAAAATCCTCACCATTTTCATCCTTACAGAAATAGCCCTTTTCAACGCCTTCCTCATAAACGGAATAGCCTTCTTCAATCTTGACTCCCGCATCTATAATGGGTACGAGATGGATATTTTGTGACTTCATCTCTTCTACAAAACCCTTAAAATCCGGGAAGGTATCGTTATTGACAGTAAAATCCTTAAACCGTTCCATATAATCAATGTCCAGATATACCGCATCCAATGGAATGCTGTTGTTACGGTAACCCTTTACAACCTCACGGATGTCATCTGCGCTGGCATAACCCCAGCGGGACTGCTGATAACCAAAAGCCCATTTGGGAGCAACGTAGCTTCTGCCGATGATGGAACGGAATTCTCTGATAATATCTACGTCGGTTTCACCTGTAATTACATATAAATCATAATCATCTCCGTCAACTGTAATTGCAAGCATGTCTAAGTCAGTATATCCTATGTCAAATGTAACGGTAGCGGGAAAATCTATAAACAGCCCGTATTTGATATTGCCGTCAACCAGGATGAAATTATGGGAGCCGTATAGAGAATTCTTGTCCTCATGATGATGGGGTTCATCAGAATTATTGCTGATGTATTTAAAACCGCGCTTATTAATACCCCTCATATTCTCACCAAGCCCGAATATGATGTCATCCTTGTTCAATGTGGCGGTAATTTCCCTACTGTCTGAGCTTAATGTAAGGAAATCAGGTAAAGAATCTGACACAGGAATGTCTGCAACTACGGCCTCCGTATTAAATGGAGTACCAAAAGAAAATTTCTGAACCAAAATTAATACCTCCGTTCTGTTTGATAAATTTATCATACAAAAAACGGAGGTAAAACTCAATTATATATTTATGAAATTTTAGTGATGGAATAGTCTGATTCCCGTAAAGCACATTGCCATATTGTATTTATTGCAGGTATCGATAACATTGTCATCCCTTACTGAACCTCCGGGCTGCGCTATATATTTTACACCGCTCTTATGTGCCCTTTCTATATTGTCACCAAATGGGAAAAACGCATCTGAACCCAGACATACATCCTGCATTTTATCCAGCCATGCTCTTTTCTCTTCTCTGGTAAATTCTTCCGGCTTTTCTGTAAAGAATTTCTCCCATTCACCGTCTGCCAGAACATCCATGCACTCATCACCCATATATACGTCAATGGTATTATCCCTGTCTGCACGTCCGATTCCGTCCTTGAAAGGAAGATTAAGTACCTTCGGGTTCTGACGGAGAAACCAGTTGTCCGCCTTCTGTCCTGCAAGTCTGGTGCAGTGGATTCTTGACTGCTGTCCCGCTCCGATACCGATGGCCTGCCCGCCCTTTGTATAGCATACTGAGTTGGACTGGGTATATTTTAAAGTAATCATTGCAATGGCAAGGTCAATTCTGGCCTGCTCCGGAATATCCTTGTTATTTGTCACCACATTGGCAAAAAGCTCATCATTAATTACAAGCTCATTTCTTCCCTGTTCAAAAGTAACGCCGAATACATCCTTGCGCTCGATAGGGGCAGGAACGTAGTTTTCATCTATTTTAATTACACAGTAATTACCCTTTTTCTTTGCACTTAAAATCTTCAGGGCTTCCGGCTCATAACCGGGAGCTATGATACCGTCAGAAACCTCACGCTTGATTAAGTTGGCTGTAGCTACATCACATACATCGGAAAGGGCTATAAAATCTCCGAAGGAGGACATTCTGTCAGCACCTCTGGCTCTTGCATAAGCATTGGCAAGGGGTGTTAATTCTCCCATATCGTCCACCCAGTAAATTTTACGTTCAACCTCTGAAAGAGGAAGACCAACGGCAGCTCCGGCCGGAGATACATGCTTAAATGAAGTGGCAGCAGGAAGTCCGGTGGCTTTCTTAAGTTCCCTGACTAACTGCCAGCCGTTAAAAGCATCCAGAAGGTTAATATAACCGGGTCTTCCGTTGAGAATGTCAATAGGAAGCTCTCCATCCTGCATAAATACCCTGGAAGGCTTCTGGTTAGGGTTGCATCCGTATTTTAACTGAAATTCTTTCATGTTCGCTAGTCTCCTTAGAATTATTTGTTTTTATTGATGATTCTGGTTTCATAGGTTCCGTCGGCTATATTGATATAACGGACAAAAAGAGATACCTTATTGTCTTCATTAAGACTATTCCATACAATATCGGCGAATTCATTCATGTCATTGGGGATGTCCACCGGAGTGGGTTCTCCCTCAAAGCTTGGGAGAGGATTACCGTCACCCATGTATGTGTGAATAAAATGTCCCTCGCCGGCAGCAGGATTTTCATAGGCAAAAGTATATCTGTTGCAGGAATCGGGGTTGCCGTTATTGCTCTTTAAAATTGACATGGCATAATTGTAACTGCCGTTTTCAATGTGAAGAATACCGGAAATTCTTGGAGTATAATTAGGTGCGTCAGGTTCAAACTCCCTTGTTCTTAATGACTGCTCAAAAGTATACTGGCTGTCCATTAATTCATAAATAGTATCGGTCTGGTCACCATTGGTAACGATGGTTTTGTTGCCAAGAACCCTTACCGGTGCATAGATAATAAGGCTTGGGTCTTCCAGCCTGGACGGGTCAAAGGCCTGTGTACGGATTCCTTCTCCATCCTCCACAAAAACACGGTTACGACTGTTTTCACTTCTTCCCATGATGAAATAGGCTATTGCCGCCTTGGTTTTATCCGGAGTTCTGCCGATAATGATTCCTCTTCCCGGATATGATGTGGAACTGAGTTCTGTTGCTAAAGATTTTTTGTTCATTTTAACCTCCAACTAATAAAAACCGCCAGGGTAGCCCTAAACGGTGCCCAGACGGTCGGCTTCAAACTTGTTACGCTCCCTGTGGTTAATTCCACTTCCGTCAGTCACGTAACCCATGAAATAATTATTACAGCAAAAATTTAAAATTGCAAGTACATTTTATACAATATCCAAAAGTTCTTTGAAATCGTGTATTTCATAAGTCGGGGAAATACCTGTCAGATTTTCATTGAAGTTCGGATTATAATAGCAGGATGCAATTTTGGACTGATTGGCACCCCAAATATCATTTTTAAGTGAATCCCCCACCATAATACAGTCAGAGGCACTGCATTGAAGCTGTTCCAGTATGTATTTAAAATATCTTTCTTCCGGCTTAATGCAGTCTAAATCCTCGGAAATAAAAAAGTGGCTTAAATAGGGCTTAAACAGTGAAAGCTTGCTGATTTGCAGGGAAGTGAGGCCGTTGGAGGCGATGCACAGGGTATGGGATGGAGAAAGCTGTCTGCATATTTCCACTGCATTAACATTGGGAACGGCACATCTGCCCAGTTCCGTTATAAAACATTCCGTCAGTTCGCTGCTGTTTTTGGTAAGTTTCATTTCAATTCCTGCAAGCCTGTTGGCTTCAAAAAGATATTTACGGTACAGTTCATGGTAGCTGCGGCATATATTACTGTCATCCACATTGTCCAGATTAAGTCCTGCCCATGTTTTATCGTTGAATTCAAAATAAAGAGAAATGCTTTCGGAATCGGCAGAATGACCGCCGAAGGAAAGCACGGCTGCTGAGGCAGCTTTGGCAGTTTCGGTAAAATCAATCAGTGTATTGTCAATGTCAAACAGAATAACCGGATATGGCATAATACGGGTCTCCTTTGCTGAGTTATTAATATTTCAATGGTTATACCATCAGCATAGCACGAATCGGATAAAGTATACAAGAAATAATAGGTATATCTTGATGATGAATCTTTAAAATGGTACAATACAAAGGATGAAATAAGCCTTGAAAGGAGTACTGTGAATGTATAAAAATTTTATTTTTGATTTGTACGGAACTTTGATAGATATCCGTACCGATGAATGGAGTGATTCCGTATGGGACAGATATGCCCGGTGGCTCACTGATAAAGGAATGAGATATACCGGCAGTGAGGTTCGCAAGCTTTATAATGCAGAGGTGAAACTGGCAGAAGCAGTCCCTACATCTTATGCCGTAAGGGAGATAGATGTCCTTCCGGTTTTTGACACCATCTGCCGCAATAAAAAGCCTTCCGTAACAGAAGAGGAGGTTTGGGAAGCGGGAGAAAATTTCCGTATTATATCTACTAACATGATACAGTTATATCCTAATACGCTTAAGGTACTCAAGGGGCTTAAAGCTGCAGGAAAGAAAATATATCTTCTTTCCAATGCCCAGAGGGTTTTCACATGGCAGGAACTGGAACGGACAGGAATAATGGAGTATTTTGATGATATCTTCATATCTTCGGATAACGGATGTAAGAAGCCTGATCCGGCTTTTTTCAACAGGCTCATTGATAAACACAAACTTAATATACAGGAATGTGTAATGATAGGAAATGACAGTACCTCCGATATTGCCGGTGCCAATGGAGTGGGAATGGACTCTCTATATGTCAGAACCGCCATTTCCCCTGAAAATGATCCTGTACCGGATTGCAAATATGTATTTGAAGACGGAGACATCGGACACGTTCTGGAACTTATATAAGGCTGGGAGATTTTATGTACGACACAATAATTTTTGACTTGGACGGAACATTATTAAATACGTTGGAAGATTTGAAGGACAGTACCAATTATGCTCTGACAGAATGCGGGTATCCGCCCCGCTCCATGGAAGAAATAAGGCGCTTTGTAGGAAACGGAGTGCGTAAGCTTATGGAAAGGGCACTCCCCTGTCAGGTGGATACAGAGGAATATGAAAGAGTGTTTTCATTGTTTAAGACTCATTACAGAGTTCACTGCAATGATAAAACAGGACCATATGAAGGTATTATGGATTTGCTTAAAGAACTGAAATGCCGGGGATACAAATTAGGAATTGCATCCAATAAAATGAAGCCGGCAGTTCTTGCTTTGGACGAAATGTATTTTCAGGGATTGATTCAGTGCGCCGCAGGCGTAGAGGAGGGAATCCCACCTAAGCCGGATCCGTATCTGATAGAAAATCTTCTTAAAGAGCTGGGAAGTAAGAAAGAGCACACTCTCTATGTGGGAGATTCCCAGGTGGATGTGGAGACGGCACGGCGTACCGGCCTTAATATGGTAACGGTATTGTGGGGATTTCGTAACAGGGAAGAGCTTACTAAAGCAGGCGGCAGTAATTTTATTGAACATCCGTCTGAACTGCTTAATTATCTATAGAAAGCGTGGAATATTTAATGACGGGATTTTTACCTATCAGTAAACAGGATATGAAGGAGCGGGGATGGGACTATGTGGATTTTACCTATGTAATTGCCGATGCTTATGTGGACCATTCCTCTTTTGGACCCGCCATTATCAGCAGGGTGCTGGAGTCCAGAGGCTACAGGGTGGGAATTATCTCTCAACCGGACTGGAAGGATGATAACAGCATAGATGTATTTGGAAAGCCCCGTCTTGGTTTTCTCATTTCCGGCGGCAACATGGATTCCATGGTAAACCATTATACTGTCTCTAAGAAAAGACGTAAAACAGATGCCTATACTCCCGGGGGCGTGATGGGTAGAAGACCTGACCATGCCACAGTGGTGTATGGTAACCTTATCCGCCGAAAATATAAGGATACGCCTGTTATCATTGGAGGAATAGAGGCCAGTTTAAGAAGACTTGCTCACTATGATTACTGGTCGGACAGCCTTAAACGTTCAATTTTACTGGATTCCCAGGCAGATATAATTTCATACGGCATGGGTGAGCATTCCATAGTGGAAATCGCAGATGCACTGAATGCAGGCATAGATATTAAAGATATTACTTTTATTGACGGTACCGTGTACAAAACCCGTGAAATAGAAAATGTATATGATTATATTATGCTGCCGTCTTTTGAATCAATGAAGGATGACAGGATAAATTATGCCAAAAGCTTTTATATACAGTATCAGAATACAGATCCATATACAGGCAAAAGACTGGCAGAGCCTTATGAAAACGGCGTTTTAGTGGTACAGAATCCTGCATCAAAGCCTCTTACACAGATTGAGATGGATGATGTGTATTCTCTTCCTTACATGAATACCTATCATCCTTCATATGAAAGCGAAGGCGGCGTACCGGCTATATCGGAAATTAAATTCAGCCTCACATCCAACAGGGGCTGTTTTGGTGCCTGCTCTTTCTGCGCACTAACCTTTCATCAGGGGAGAATAGTGCAGAGCCGTAGTAAGGAATCTCTTCTGAAAGAGGCAGAAGCCATGACCAATGCACCGGATTTTAAGGGGTATATACATGATGTGGGAGGCCCCACAGCCAATTTTATGAAGCCTGCCTGTGAGAAACAGCTTACCAAGGGAGCATGCCCCCACAGGCAATGCCTGTTTCCCAAGCCCTGTCCCAATCTTAAGGCAGATCACAGGGAATATCTGGATATTCTTAGAGCTCTAAGGAAGCTTCCTAAAGTTAAAAAAGTATTCGTCCGTTCCGGCGTCCGTTTTGACTACGCCCTTGCGGATAAGGATGATACTTTTATCAGGGAGCTGTGCCAATATCATATAAGCGGACAACTTCGCGTGGCTCCGGAGCATGTATCGGACCGGGTTCTGGAGCTTATGGGTAAACCGGCCAACGAGGTATATGAACGCTTTGTGGACAAATGTGAAAAAATTAATAACAAACTTGGGAAGAAACAGTATCTTGTTCCCTATCTGATGTCCTCCCATCCCGGTTCTACCTTAAAGGATGCAATAGAACTTGCAGAATATATCAGGGATATAGGATATATGCCTGAGCAGGTACAGGATTTTTATCCCACACCCTCTACCATCTCCACCTGTATGTACTATACCGGAGTGGACCCTCGTAATCTTAAGCCGGTGTACGTTGCCCGCAATCCCCATGAGAAAGCTATGCAGCGGGCTTTAATCCAGTATCGTGACCCGAAAAATTACGATTTGGTTAAGGAGGCCCTTTTGAAGGAGCACAGAGAAGATTTAATAGGGTTTGGCAAAAATTGCCTGATTCCTCCCAGAAAAATTAAAAAACGAGGTTGAAAAAATACCACTGTAATAATAAAATTTAAACAGAATAATCACACAAGGAGAGTAAATATGTATCAGGGAAATGATAAAATAACAATATGCGACCATCCGTTAATCAAGCACAAGATTACCATGATACGTCAGAAGACCACAGGTACCAATGAATTTCGTGCACTGGTGGAGGAAATCGCAGTATTAATGGGTTATGAAGCATTAAGGGATTTGGAGCTGGAGAATGTTGAGATAGAGACACCTCTTACAAAAGCCATGTGCCCGGTAATTGCAGGTAAGAAGCCGGCCATTGTTCCGATTCTCAGGGCAGGCCTTGGAATGGTAGGCGGACTGTTAAAGCTTATGCCTGCTGCAAAGGTAGGACATATAGGAATGTACAGGGATGAGGAGACTCATGAACCCCATGAATACTATTGCAAGCTTCCCAATCCTATTGAGCAGCGTAAAATTTATGTGGTGGACCCCATGTTAGCTACCGGCGGTTCAGCGGTGGATGCCATTGACCTTATTAAGCAGAGAGGCGGAGTGGATATAACATTTATGTGTATCATAGCTGCACCTGAAGGCCTGGAAAAGCTTAGCAAGGCTCATCCTGATGTTAAGATATTTGCAGGCAACCTGGATGAAAAACTTAACGAAAATGCCTATATCGTACCCGGACTCGGAGATGCCGGAGACAGAATTTTCGGAACCAAA
>JBJEND010000227.1:0-31156 GCA_051880015.1 Butyrivibrio sp.
ATGCTTCAAAGTCTCCCTGCTGATATGGAAGGATCTTCTCAAGTGCTGCTTCTCTCTCTTCAACTGTATCTGCACAGATCATCTCACGGAATGCAGCAATTCTGTCTTCCTCAAAGAACATGTGCTCTGTACGGCAAAGACCGATACCTTCTGCACCAAGCTCACGAGCTTTCTTAGCGTCTGCAGGTGTATCTGCATTAGTTCTAACCTTAAGGGTTCTGAACTTATCTGCCCAAGCCATAACTCTTCCGAAGGTTCCTGCTATAGAAGCATCAACTGTCGGGATAAGTCCCTCATAAATATTACCGGTTGTACCATCGATAGAGATTTCTGAACCCTCTACAAATGTCTTTCCTGCTAATGTGAATTTCTTGTTTTCTTCATCCATGTTGATATCGCCACAGCCTGATACACAGCATGTACCCATACCACGGGCAACAACGGCAGCATGGCTTGTCATACCACCACGAACTGTAAGGATACCCTGAGCAGCCTTCATACCTGTAATATCTTCAGGAGATGTCTCAAGACGTACAAGAACTACCTTCTCACCCTTAGCAGCCCATTCAACAGCATCATCAGCAGTAAATACAACCTTACCGCAGGCAGCTCCCGGAGAAGCACCAAGACCTTTTCCGATTGGAGTAGCAGCCTTAAGAGCCTTAGCGTCAAACTGTGGATGAAGAAGTGTATCTAAGTTACGAGGATCAATCATAGCAACTGCTTCTGCCTCTGTCTTATGTCCTTCATCAACAAGGTCACATGCAATCTGAAGAGCAGCCTGAGCTGTTCTCTTACCGTTACGGCACTGAAGCATGAATAATTTCTTATTCTCAACTGTGAATTCCATATCCTGCATATCATGATAATGATTCTCAAGGATTTCACATACTTTGATAAATTCAGCATATGCTTCAGGGAATTCCTCTTCCATCTGAGCAATAGGCATTGGTGTACGTACACCGGCAACAACGTCTTCACCCTGGGCATTGATAAGGAACTCACCCATGAGCTTCTTCTCTCCTGTAGCCGGATCACGTGTAAATGCTACACCTGTACCTGATTCATTATTTAAGTTACCGAATACCATTGGCATTACGTTAACTGCTGTACCCCATGAATATGGGATATCGTTATCTCTTCTATATACGTTAGCACGTGGGTTATCCCATGAACGGAATACTGCTTCAATAGCGAGCTTTAACTGCTCAACAGGATCAGACGGGAAATCTGTTCCTAACTGATTCTTGTATTCAGCCTTGAACTGCTCAGCCAATGTCTTAAGATCCTGGGCTGTAAGCTCTACGTCATACTTAACGCCCTTTTCTTCTTTCATCTTATCGATTAACTGTTCAAAATATTTCTTGCCGACTTCCATTACTACATCAGAGAACATCTGAATGAAACGTCTATAAGAGTCGTATACGAAACGTTCAAAAGCAGGGTCTGAATTACCTGCGATCATTGCAGCAACTACTTCGTCATTTAAACCAAGGTTAAGAATGGTATCCATCATACCGGGCATTGATGCTCTTGCACCTGAACGAACTGAAACTAAAAGCGGATTCTTAAGATCTCCGAACTTCTTGCCGTTGATCTCTTCCATCTTTCTGACACCTTCCATAGCCTGTGCCATGATTTCGTCATTAATCTTACGGCCATCCTCATAATACTGTGTACAAGCCTCAGTTGTGATTGTGAATCCCTGTGGTACGGGAAGACCGATGCTTGTCATTTCAGCAAGATTGGCACCCTTTCCACCAAGAAGATTACGCATGCTCATGTCGCCTTCGCTAAACATGTAAACCCATTTGTTTGCCATTTTTGTAATTCCTCCTAAAAATTTATTACTAAAAATATAGTCATGTATCCGCCGTAGGCTTTTGTCAGAAATGGAAAGCCTGTCCATCTATGACAAAAGCCCAGGGGGACTTACACTAACTATATTATTATAGCATAGAAAGTAAAAATATCAAGATAATTTAATCCGTAAAAGCATAATTTTCCATATTTCCCAGACTTACTGCCCCGGTCCCGTCAGAAGAGACTTTCCATAGAATATTATCTTTATCCGACAGATAGTAATGCTTTCCTGAATATATGACCTTATTAAGCACGGAAGTCTCGAATATTTTAAACGGTTTTTTTCCGGATTTTTCCATAATGTACACTCCGTCACCGGTAAGAAGGGCAACGCTATCCTGACCGTATACCCTTTCAATTTCCAGAGCATTTTCCCAAACCGTC
The DNA here is from genome assembly GCA_051880015.1 of Butyrivibrio sp. GTDB lineage: Bacteria > Bacillota > Clostridia > Lachnospirales > Lachnospiraceae > Eshraghiella. The sequence continues at coordinate 2,248 of JBJEND010000227.1, forward strand.
CGGGTTATGGTTTTCTTACCGTCTTCAATTTTAGTAAGTATGCCCTCCCTGTCCAGAATATACATTATTTTATCCTCTTCAAATAAAATATAGCTTTCATCATACATAAGCGTATATCTGTCGTAAGATATGCCGTCACTCTGCACATACATACAGCTTCCGTCATAGCAGTATCGGACCGCATTGTCTTTGTCATATATCACCATGCAGCCCTGCGCCGGCAGGTCCATAATTATTACGGGCTCTCCATCCTGTATTTCGTAGCAGGAATTTCCTTTGCGGTAGTATAATTCATCCTCATGTAAAATATTTGTGATAAATTCCGTTACCTCTTCATCTGCCGGATATTTTTGTCCCTCAAAATCCACACAATACAGTCTGTCCAGATTATCCGTATAGTATATGGACTTCTGCCCGGGGGTATATTTGTAATTGTTCACAGCTTCTGCCAGACACCTCACCGTACCGTCAAAATACATAATATTTCTTTTGTTGACAATTCCGTATTCAGCCGTAGACAGCTCTGCATATATAAGACTTCCGTCTTCATTAATACCCAGAATCTCCGTGGCCATGGCTCCACTCTGGACAAGTGTTATATTGCCATCTGAATCCCCCAGATAAAGACTGTATATGTCTTCATCTTTATCTTTGGTGCATCCCGTTAAGGCAAAAAACGCTCCTGTTCCGCTTACCGTGGTTCCCGGGGTATACAGGGTATTTTCCGGTAAATCAAGTTTATGTATCCCGTCTTTGGTGACTATTTTGGTAAAGCCTTTTTCAGTAAAAATCACCGTATCCAATGTATTATTATAGGCAATAATCTCGGGAGACAATGCCGGGGCAGTATATGTTCTGCCCTTTTGGTACAGATATATATTATCAGCATCATACCCGAGACAGTATCCCTTTTCATTATGTACCAGGGTTATTCCTCCATTGATACTGCCAAAAAGGGGTTCTCCCGGATTAGAGGCTTCATAAGCATATCTGCCGTCAAAGTATATAACATCACTTCTGTCAATATTTTTGACAACATTAAAGGTAATAATAATTCCTGCTGTGACAGCCGCCAGGACTCCTGCGCCGATGTACAGGAATTTCCTCTTATTCTTAAATACCTTGTGGCTTACCACAAGCTTTGACTCATCCAAAGTATCCGGCCCGGCATCAAATTTCAATTCCCTGATAACCGGATTATCCTTGCCCCGTCGTTTAACGAAACGCCTTTTTAAGGCCGCAGACGTTTTCTTACACAGGTCAAGGATTTTCTCACCGAGTATTTTGAAGAAAAGCTTTATTACCTTAATGTTCAGATACTTTTTTATACGAAAAGAAAGGCTCACCGTCTCCGGTCCGCCTTTACTTTGGATTGGTTTGCTGTCTGCCCTTTTCTTAACGGCATTATGCTCATCCCTGGTGGAATACATGATTCCCGGAGGGATGGCATTATTCCTGCCCTGCTTCTGTGCTTCTTCCCATTCCTGTCTGCGCTTTATGTAGTCCTCATTAACGTAGATAACCCGGGCTCCGCACTTAGGGCAGGCAGACCTGTTATTATGTTCAAATCCGCATTTGTCACATACCATAACAATCCTGCCTGTAGTATCAGAAAGTAAACTTATCCTCGAAGTACTTTCCTAATTCTTCAATTTTGATTCTTTCCTGTGCCATGGTGTCTCTGTCTCTTACTGTTACACAGCCATCATTTTCTGAATCAAAATCATAAGTTACACAGAACGGAGTACCTATCTCATCCTGTCTTCTGTATCTCTTACCTATATTGCCTCTGTCATCAAATTCACAGTTATATTTCTTACAAAGCTCTGTATAAATCTTTTCGGCACCCTCATTTAACTTCTTGGAAAGAGGAAGAACACCTATTTTAACCGGTGCCAGAGCCGGATGGAAGTGAAGGACGGTTCTCATATCGCCTCCCTCTAATTCCTCCTCATCATAGGCTGAACACAGGAAAGCCAGTGTAACACGGTCAGCGCCCAAAGACGGTTCCACAACATAAGGAATATATTTGCTTCCGTCCTCATCATCAAAGTATGACATATCTTCGCCGGATACATTCTGATGCTGGGTAAGGTCATAGTCGGTTCTGTCGGCAATTCCCCATAATTCTCCCCATCCGAACGGGAATAAAAATTCAAGGTCAGTAGTACCCTTTGAATAAAAGCAAAGCTCCTCAGGAGAATGGTCTCTTGCCCTTAATTCGTCATCCTTCATACCAAGGGACTTAAGCCAGTTAATACAGAACTCTCTCCAGTATCTGAACCACTCCATATCCGTTCCCGGCTTACAGAAGAATTCCAACTCCATCTGCTCAAATTCCCTGGTTCTGAAAGTAAAGTTACCCGGTGTAATTTCATTACGGAAAGACTTACCTATCTGTGCAATTCCGAAAGGCAGCTTCTTACGGGAGGTTCTCTGAACATTCTTAAAATTAACGAAAATACCCTGAGCTGTTTCCGGTCTTAAATATACCGTGTTCTTAGCATCCTCTGTTACGCCCTGGAAGGTCTTGAACATAAGGTTGAACTGTCTGATTTCAGTAAAATCATGTTTGCCGCAGCTTGGGCAGGGAATATTCTTCTCTGCAACAAAGGCTTCCATCTCTTCCTTGCTCCAGGCATCCACTGAGCCTTCAATGGCATAGTTATTTTCTGCTGCCCAGTCCTCTATTAATTTATCTGCACGGAAACGTTCCTTACAAGCCTTACAGTCCATAAGAGGGTCCGCAAAGCCTCCCAGATGTCCGGATGCCACCCAGGTCTGGGGATTCATAAGGATTGCACAGTCAACGCCTACGTTATATGGGCTTTCCTGTACAAATTTCTGCCACCATGCTTTTTTTACGTTGTTCTTAAGCTCCACGCCAAGGTTACCGTAATCCCATGTATTAGCCAGACCGCCGTAAATCTCGGAACCCGGATATACAAATCCTCTTGATTTTGCCAGAGCAACTATTTTCTCCATTGTCTTTTCCATAATTATACCTCACTATCTCTTTGGGTTTTAAACATTGTATCTTTTTTAGGGAAATTTTTCAAGACATATTAGCTTAATGCCTCAAGAATTTCCAAAGAATTCATTTTGCGGTCAATATAAGTATGCATGCATCTGCCGGCTATCATTTTAAGCTCCGTCAGGACTTCATCGGATACCGTAAAGGTATACAGCTTTCCAATGTCAGTACATACAATGTATTGAAGCGTATATAAGGTGGATTTCCCCACGGATATTACATCATTCATATGTCCGGCGCATTTACTGCACACCACGCCATCCATAAAGGCGGAGAAGCCCTTTAGATTTTCTCTGCTTCCACAGCTTTTGCAGGTAAAAAAATCAGGATATTCCCCATTCAGAACAAGCATTTTAAGTTCATAAACATATCTCACCAGTCTGTCGTCCAGCTTATCATTTAAAAGTGCGCGAAATGCTGCATAAATCAGGTTAAGCATTCCGGTTCCGTCCTGATTTTCCACGGAATAATATTCCGCCAGTTCCAGAAAGTAATAAGCACTGTAGGTCTTTGCCACATCCGATGCCAGTTCCCTGAAATAATTGGTAATATCTGCATTAACCATGGTATAGGAGTCCCTTCCGGGGTACAGATAAAAGCTTCCGAAAGCGAAGCTGTCGCTTGCCGCCATAAGATGATTCCCCGGTCTTCGCGCCCCACGGACAAAAGCACTTATTTTACCCTTTTCTCTGGTAAGTAGTACTATTCTTTTGTCATTTTCACCTATGGGCGAGGAGGAAATAACCATCCCCGTAACCTTAATCTGTTCTGCCATTTAATCCTCTCTATATCCATAGTTCTTCATAAGAAGCTCTGAATCCCTCCAGTCCTTACGGACCTTAACCCACAGTTTCAGGTTAATCTGCTGTTCCATCATTTTCTCAATCTCATATCTGGCTGCTTGGCCGATTTTCTTAAGCATTGCTCCGCCCTTGCCTATGATAATGCCTTTATGACTCTCTCTTTCGCAGATAATTGTAGCTTCGATATCCCACATTGAACCATCTTCCCGTTCTCTCATCTGCTCTATTGTAACGGCAATGCCGTGGGGGATTTCATCAGACAGGCAGCGAAGGGCTTTTTCCCTTATAAGCTCTGCCACAATCTGACGCATGGGCTGGTCCGTGACGGTATCCTCATCATAATATAAGGGACCGCAGGGAAGGTATTTGTATATTGTATCCAGCAAATCATCAGTATTGGTTCCCTTTAAAGCCGATACGGGAATTATCTCGGCATAATCCATTTCATTCTGATATGCCGCAATAAACTTAAGTATTTCTTCCTTAGGTACAGTGTCCACCTTATTAATCACAAGGATTACAGGCTTACTGCAGCTTTTAAGCTGTGCGGCTATATGCTTTTCTCCGGCTCCGATATATGTGGTGGGCTCAACAAGCCAGAGCACCACATCCACATCATTAAGAGTTTTGGTTGCAACATTTACCATGTATTCTCCCAGCTTATTTTTAGCCTTATGGATTCCGGGGGTATCAAGAAAAATAACCTGTCCCCTTTCATCTGTATACACGGTCTGAATTCTGTTTCTGGTAGTCTGGGGCTTATTGGATGTTATGGCAATTTTCTGTCCGATAAGCCTGTTCATCAAAGTTGATTTCCCCACGTTGGGCCGCCCTACAAGCGCGGCAAATCCTGATTTTGTTTCCAAAGTTTTTTCCTTTCTGTTAATACAGATTTGTTATTTTGTCAAAAAGCTCTTTATTATCTTCTATCTTATCGGCATTACCTATTACACAGAGATAATTTTCCTTCATTATGGCTTCTATATAAGGTGCCAGAGACCGGATGTCATCCTGAACAGTATTCAATGCTTTTATCCTGTCTGCCTTTAGGAATTCCTCTGTTACTCCCCTTAAAAAGAAATCAAAGGAACGTTCCGCTTTTGCGGAAGGTGTCAAAGGTATATCCATCTCCCCGAAGGTTCCCAGAATATACTTTGTCATCTCTGAATCATCCGCATCAAAATTCTTCACAAATTCCACTGCTGCCTCATAGATTTGGTTGGTCTTATCTATCTCCGGATCTCTGTATGAAGTGAAATATCCCACTCCGTTTACGGTAAATCCGCACATACATCCGTAAGCTCCTCCCAGAACCCTTACATTATCCCAAAGATAATTGTAGGACAATATATTGGCCAGAACTTTAAGAGAAGCATCATATTTAAGGCCTGCCTCCTTAAAATCTCCGCACCGTGCAACATAATTCACCTGGGAAGCGGTCTGATAGCCTATATTACATATATCCGCCTTCAGGCTTCTTTCTGCGGCAGTTCTTCCTCCCGGTAAAAGTTCCCGCACAAAGTTTTTAAGCTCCGGCTTAATATTAAGATAGTCTTCTTTTGTTCCGGTAAAAGACACAATCAGCCTGTCCTTCACAAATATCTGTCCCGTTATAAGCTGAAGTTTTCTGGTTATCTCATTTTTCTTATTGTCAAAATTATCATACAAATCCGCAATAAAATTATAGAATGGCACCCCGGATGTCAGAGCCGTATAACGGGCAGACAGAGAAAACTGTGCCATACATTCTCCTCTTGCCGTTGCGTGGCCTGCTGATATGAATTTACTCTGGAGCCTTGATTTGGTTTCCGCAAGTATTTCCTTCAGTCTTTTATGGTCATCATACAGGGATACATACATTATCTCCCGGATTATATCCAGCGCTCTTGGCAGCTTGTCCATAAGAGCCTTGCATTTAATGGAATCTCTGGCAGTTACTTTTTCTTCAGATATATCCTGATAAGTATTAAATCCTGCAATAATTCCGCCGGTATTCATATCGATGTCATTGGACAGTTCTTCATAGCTGCGGTATTTGGTGTCAATATATCCTATTACGCTGTTAAGAAGTCCCACATAGGGAATATCCCTGTCCTCAACATTGGAAATATCAAAGGATAAACTGAGGTATCCTATTCCGTTGGTAAATATTTCATGATGGTCAAACAATACGCCTTCCACTGTCTCGGTATTATTATACAAGGGCTGGATATCCCTGCTTATATCATCTCGTGAAAGCATGGGTATAGTGGCCAGTTCCTCCGGTGTGGAACGCATCTTCTGGTATTCCTTCAGTGCCTTGGTTTCTTCCACAATCTGAAGAAGCTCCTCTTTGGAAAGGGATTTTTTGTACTGCTCCAGTTTCAGGGCGGTTTTTCTGTCATTATCTGCGGTAAGGTTTACCACCGGCTTTAATACAACCAGAGAAGCGTGGGTGTTTTTGATAAGGTATTTATCAATTAACTGCTCGAAATAATCTGTTTCCACCTTGCTTTTCAGAAACTCATAGGTCTCATTCATTTCAAGGAGCAGGAAAGGCTGATTATCATCATACAGCCAGCTGTCCATTAATCCTATGCCGCATACAAGTCCCTTGGGCGTCCTTCCGTAATCCCCTTCACGATAATAAAATTCATTGGAATTAATTCCGGCTCTGAGGGTATCTTTATTTAATCCCTTTTCTACCAAGTTCTGTAATGTTTCTTTAATGATTCTGATAAAATCCTGTTCCCTGTCTGCCCCTGCATTTTTAGCTATAATTGAAAACATTGGCTGCTTTATGCCGTTCTCATAATAGGAAAAAACATCCTCACCGATTCCGGCATCAATAAGGGCCTGCTTAACCGGTGCTCCGGGAGCGGATAAAAGGGCATAGTCCAGTATCTGGAAAGCCAGATAAAGCTCTTTATTTAAAGAGGTTTCCACTGAGGCATTGTATGCAAAATATGTTTTGCCTTCAGGGCTCTCATCCCTGGTAATGGAATATTCGGCTTCCACACGCTTCATTTTATCGAAGGGCTTTTGAAATTCCACATTGGAATCCACGTCAATTCTGTCGTAGGCGGACAAATATTCCCGGTCCAGATACTCCAGTCTCTCCTCCATATCACAGTTACCGTAAATATATATATAACTGTTGGAAGGATGGTACAGCTTTTTGTGGAAATCAAGAAAGGCCTCATAGGTAAGCTCAGGAATTTTCTCCGGGTCTCCTCCCGATTCCGTTCCGTAGGAAGTATCAGGATAAAGCGAGTTAAGGCAGTATCTTGCCAATACCTCATCAGGGGACGAAAACGCTCCCTTCATCTCATTATATACAACTCCGTTATAGGTAAGAGGTCCATCAATGCTTTCCAGCTCATAATGCCAGCCCTCCTGCATAAATATCTGTTTACGACTGTATATATTGGGATGAAGCACTGCATCCATATATACATCCATAATATTTTTAAAATCCGTGTCATTGCAGCTTGCAATGGGATATACTGTTTTATCCGGATAAGTCATTGCGTTGAGGAACGTGTTAAGAGAGCCCTTGGCCAGCTCTACAAAAGGTTCCTTGGCAGGATATTTTTCGGAACCGCACAAAACCGAATGCTCCAGAATATGGGGAACACCCGTGCTGTCTGACGGCGGTGTCCTGAATCCTATGGCAAACACCTTATTTTCATCATTATTTTCCAGAATTACTATTCCCGCCCCGGATTTCTTATGTCTTAAGTAAAATCCTTCCGACTGGAGCTCTGATATGGTTTTCTTCTGTATCAGTTCGTATTTGTCTGTATTAAATTTCATTAGATAATCCCCTTCTTAAACTGTTAAAAAGTTTTCCAAAATAAGTATACGAATATACAAAATAATTTGCAAGTAAAAAAGCTGCGGTATACGCCACAGCTTTTATAAACCTGCTATATATTTTTCTTAAGGAGAGGTCTTAACGGACGGTACAAAAGAATGGTAATAATCGAAACCGCAGTTCCTTTTATCAGATTGAGAGGTGCCACACACATCAGAAGGAAGGTTGCCATTCCGTTTACATTGGGATTTACCTTTGTTCCCATTCCTATTATGGCATCTAACGGCATACCATAGAGCTCTGAGAATTTGGGTAACAGATATACTCCGTTAAATGCGCTTCCCACAATCGTAAGCACCAATGTTGCACAGATGCATCCTATAATTGCTGTTTTTTTGCTTTTCTTAACATGATATATAATGGTAGCAGTTAATATGAAAACACTTCCCACTACAAAATTGGCCAGCTCTCCCACAAACGCCGTTGTGGTTCCGTCTATAATAAAATTTAAAAGGATTTTAACAGCCTCCGTTACAACTCCGGCAACAGGGCCGTAGGCAAAACCGCAGAGCAGTATAGGCAGCTCTGAAAAATCCAGTTTATAGAAAGGCGGAACAAAGGGCAGCGGAAATTCAAAAAGCATAAGCACGGAAGCCAACGCCGACATAATGCCTATAACCGCAATTTTCCTTGTAGAAAGCACTTTCTCCTTAACAGGATTTTTTCTGTGGATTATTCGTTCTGCCAGATATGCAGCCAGTATAATAAAAGCCATTATACCTATAAATTGCAGCAGAAACACCACATTGGACCGGATATTTTTCCATAAATCAGATAACATTGATAAATAATTTGACATTTTTAATTCCTCCTGTAAAAAATAATTTCTGCTTTGAAGCAGACAATATTCAGGACCTGAAAAAAGCACCTGTGATATCCACAGGTGCATAAAAAGCATTACAAACAGACACAGTCAATGCCTGCTGTTTATCTTCTCACATCCAGACTATACTGTCGGTACCGGAATCTCACCGGTTCATGCCAATGGCTCGCGGACTATACCGCCGGTCGGGAATATCACCCTGCCCTGAAGATTAATCAATATTTATCAACGCATATATTATACTATTGTTAAAAGCTTGTCAAGGGTTAAAATTACTCATTCATGTCAACTGCTGCACCCAATATAACATCTTTACCGTCTACCCAGCGGATTGGAGCAAAGGTTACATCATAGGCCAGACCGGTATCCTCATCTACTACCTCTCCCACTTCTCTTTCATTGTCATTAATGTATTTAGACAAAGCCATACCCATGGCATTCTGGGCCGGAATCGTATCCTCTGCTGCCTTATTCATATAAATAACTTCTTCTTTTTCGTTATCCAGTACGGCAACACCGGTAGGAATCTTATCTATAATGCTGAAAATATTCTTATATAATTCCTCTGTTTCCTCCCAGGATACTCCACCCTTGTTATTCTCACTGTTCCGGGCGGTCTCCTCTGCAGTGCCTTCCTCTTCTGACGAAGCAGCCTTTTCTTCTGTCTCATCCTCATCAAATATTTCTTCCTGCTCTTCATAGTCCTCAACCGGAGGCAGCTCAATTCCCTTAAGGGAAGCCGGTGCCGAAGCGCTGGCTGATACCTTCTTAACAGCTATACTCTGAACAACAAGAGTAATATTGGCCAGATTAATTACCTGAGATACACTTACCCCCACATTGCCACAGCATGCAGTAACATACATTGCCGGAATATGACCAATAATTACAGGCAGATGAATTAATGTCTCCTCATCATCCAGTATTCTGCCTTTTTCAACAATACATGCCAGTTCTCCGTCTTCCTTAACCTGACTCAGTCTCAATCCTGCCAGACCTGCAGACCTCAACACATCACTGAACATAGCTTTAATGGTATCCACAAAGTTTTTGTTACTGATCAGATATTTTTTTAAGTATGTAGCATTTACCTTCTGCATCTTCAACATCGCTCCTTAATTCCTTCCGATAATAAAAATATAATTTTCTTCCTTTTCGTTCATGGTAAATTCCCTGAAAAGCTTAAAATTACTGTTGAGTCTTAGGTGTTTTTTAATGAGATTCTTCTCTCCTGAATATATAATCATCACACCCTGCTTCTTAAGAATCTCTTCAGTTTTCTTAAAAAATCTGCCATAAAAAACGTCTGCCTCTTCTCTGCTGTCAAAAGACGGCATATTACTTATAATCTCATCAAAGGGATATTCATGACGAAAATCAAAATAATTCCTGTTGATAAAATTAATATTCATCCCTGCCGCAAAAGCATTCTCCCTGGCCGATTCTATGGCTCTGCCGTATATGTCCGTACCGTAAATATACTTTGCGGGTACTGCTTTGTTCCGCTCAATCAGCATGGTACCCACCCCGCAGAACGGGTCCAGAATCTGGGCATTTTTCTTAAGGTAATCCTTGGACAGTTCCATAACGGTTGCTGCATTCACCGGATGGATGGATGCGGCAATATGATTAATCCTGTATGAAAACCTGTTATCTGTAATGGTAAAAAGTTTAACCAATGCAGCAAATTTTCCTTCTGCGGAAGCAATAAGGCGTATCTCCACCTCATAGTCCGAAACGGAATTAACAAGCCTTCCCCCTGATAAAGCTTCTATCCTGGCCGCTATATCCGCCACATCAATACTTTTAGCCGATATTCGGAAATAAAACGGCTCACTATCTGTATTATGCACCTCTTTTAAAAAAGATACAAGGTCTCCCTCAACAATATTTGAAGGAATTTCAGATTTTTCCATGGTTCGCATACCATTAACCGGAAATACAATATCCCTGTATATGCGTATCCGGGATATTTCATCAATATTGCGTGTCACGCAGGATACTCCGCAGAAAATCTTTCTGATATCCGAAATATTTCTGCATTCTGCCATAATATCCGCCAGTTTATCAGAAGTTTCCTTCCGGCAGGTAAGAATTACCCTTGTATTTTTTCTGAGTCCGGCAAACACATGTCTTGAGTGACTCTTCTCATCAATAAATATATTGTGAAGTATTTTAAGTTCTTTGGCTATATGCTTTATATTGTCCGGGCTGTGATTTGCGCTTTCCAGTTCCGTCATACGCTCCTTAAGCCTGTCCCTGTACGGAGTAAAATCATATGCGGTAATGGCAGTCAGATAGGAGCTTTTTACAAAAAGTGTATTTTCTTCTTCATACGCCTTAAAAAGTGCGGGAACGCACTCCGGTTCATTAATCATTCCCAGAATAAGTGCGGCATTCTTTCTTACCTTGGCATCCTCATGTCCCAGTAATTCTTCAAATATTTCCACAGAATATCCTGCCGTGTTTTTAAGTGTAATAAGTGATTTTTCATCGTTAATAAGCTGCTTAACGGCAATAAGGGTCTCTCTTACCTCCGTATGCTGTCTAAGCTGCATTAAATACTGTTCAAACATAATCTGCTTCCTTTATTTAAGCCGGGAATTTACCTGCATCAGAAAATACCGCCATTCATCTTCGTTCTCAACAAAATACAGTGGGCAGTATTTGCCTGTGACATCGTAATGTCTCAAAACATCCGTGCCCGGATTAAGTCCATAGGTTCTGCATAAGGCTGCCGTAAGATTAACAAGGGATTCATAGGTAGCACTGTTAAATTCCCCGGTCTCATCCGGGTGGCAGCATTCAATGGCTATTGTATCCTTATTTCTGTCATTGGAGGCATAGGATATCTCATCCAGAGGTATACACTGAATTATCTCACCTTCAAGGCCTATTATATAATGACTGCTGGCGCTTCTTTCATGGGTATCCTTAAGGTTTTCAAAATAATTTCTGTTATTGGCGGCACTTGTCCCGGGATTACCTACATAATGAATCACTATTCCGTTTACCTTGTTCAGACTGGTACCCGGTCGTGAATATTTATTAACAGTAAGAAAATTCTGTATGATACTGTCCCCAGTTAAAAAAGCATCCTGCACAATCGTGGGTTCTTCTGTGGTATTATCAGATGTCTTATTACCGCCTGCTGTGTCGTCATGCTTTCTGCCCAGTATAAGTACAATAAACAAAACCAGCAGCACAACGCAGGAACTGATTAAAATAATATATGTAAGGTTTTTTTTCTTCATAAGTGGTTATCCAACAATTAACAGGGGGCCATCGTCACCAAAAACGACAGCCCCCGTATCTTCTCTTACTGCTCTACGCTATAATTCGGAGCTTCCTTTGTAATATGAATGTCATGCGGATGGCTCTCTTTTAAGGAAGCGGCTGAAATCTTAACGAATTTACCGTTTTCCTTAAGTTCCTGAATTGTCCTGGTTCCACAGTAACCCATTCCGGACCGTAAACCGCCCATTAACTGGAATACTGTATCTTCAACCATTCCCTTATATGCAACACGTCCTTCAACGCCTTCCGGTACAAGCTTCTTGGCATCTGTCTGGAAGTAACGGTCCTTGCTGCCGTTTTCCATTGCGGCAATGGAACCCATTCCTCTGTACACTTTATATTTTCTGCCCTGGAATAATTCATAATCTCCGGGTGCTTCATCGCAGCCTGCAAAAATACTTCCCATCATACAAACATCTGCACCTGCGGCAATAGCCTTAGTTAAATCTCCGGAATACTTTATACCTCCGTCCGCAATTACCGGAACATCGTATTCCTTCGCCACTTCATATACATCCATAACTGCAGAAATCTGTGGAACACCTATACCTGCCACAACACGGGTAGTACATATTGAACCCGGTCCGATACCTACTTTAACCGCATCTACTCCTGCATCAATAAGTGCTTTTGCAGCAGCACCTGTTGCAATATTACCTGCGATAACCTGTAAATCAGGGAACGCTGCTTTAATCTTCTTAACGGTGTCAATAATATTCTTGGAATGTCCGTGGGCAGAATCCACAACAATGCAGTCAACCTTAGCTTCAACAAGGGCTGCAACTCTTTCCATAACATTAGCGGTAATACCTACTGCGGCACCGCACAAAAGTCTTCCCTGATCATCCTTGGCGGACAAAGGATATTTTATCTGCTTCTCAATATCCTTAATGGTAATAAGTCCTCTTAAATTAAAATCATCATCAACGATAGGCAGCTTCTCTTTACGCGCCTTGGCAAGAATAGCCTTCGCCTCATCCAACGTAATGCCCACCTTGGCTGTAATAAGATTCTCACTTGTCATTGATTCTTTAATTTTCTTGGTAAAATCTGTTTCGAATTTCAAATCACGGTTGGTAATAATTCCCACCAGCTTACCGTTTTCTGTAATGGGAACTCCTGAAATTCTGAATTTAGCCATAAGATTGTTGGCATCAGCCAGTGTATGTTCAGGAGAAAGATAAAATGGGTCAGTGATTACACCATTCTCTGAACGTTTTACTTTATCAACTTCCTCTGCCTGCTGTTCCACCGACATATTCTTATGTATGATTCCTATACCGCCCTGTCTTGCCATTGCTATTGCCATTCTGTGTTCGGTAACAGTATCCATACCTGCACTCATAATTGGAACATTAAGTTTAATTTTCTTAGTAAGTCTTGTTCCCAACTCAATCATATTAGGTGTAACTTCTGAGTATGCCGGAACCAAAAGTACGTCGTCAAAAGTAATTCCTTCACCGATAATTGTACCCATTTTCTATTTTCCTTCCTTTCTTATTATCCTCTGCGAGGTGTAAAATTAATTCTTTAAAATATAGCAGACTGAATCTGAATTGTCAACTTGAATTTATTAATCCTCGTAAACTTTCCGGGGATATTTTCTCTTAAGAACTTCCAAAAGTTCCTCATTAGGAGAAAAAGTAATCTCCATGGGCGCACCGCCTTCACTGTATACCAGTGCCACATAATTGGTATATTCAGGATCCAATGCAGAATAATTAAACATCTGGTGACTGCTGTCCTGCTTACCTCCCAGATGGCGGGAACCCTCCGGTGCAATAAATTCCATTTTGTCCATGTTCACCTTTTTCAGTCTTTTACGTTTGCTCTTATTGATAATCTTGTCTACCGTAAACTCTCCTTCAAAAAAGGAATATTCATATTCAATATTAGTTCCCCGGATTACCAGCCACGTAATCAGAACCCCTACGCCTATAATCAGAAGTACCAATGCAATATATGCGGTTAAGAAAAGGAAAACAAAAAGAGAGACTGCAAAAAATATGGAATCCAGAAAGAACACCAGACCTCTTAACATATATACTCCCGCTGTTTTCCTGCGCGGTACAAGACACTCTACTACTCCATCAAGCATTTCAAACTGCTCCTTTCAAACTTTCGCATTTTCTCTATTGTACTAATTTTTTGCTGTTAATGGAAGTGTAAAATTATAAATTTTTAAGAAACTTTTGACGTATTCTGTAATACCTCCCACAACAGAAAACTCCCGGCTGTAAATAACCGGGAGTTTCAAAAACGTCTTGATAAATATTACATCATTCCGCCCATTCCTGCATTAGCCGGCATAGCCGGTGCTTCCTCTTTAATGTTGGCTACAACTGATTCTGTTGTAAGAAGAGTTGAAGCAACACTTGTAGCGTTCTGTAATGCACTTCTGGTAACCTTAGCAGGGTCAAGAATACCTGCTGCAACCATATCAACATATTCCTCATGGAGAGCGTCAAATCCTGTTCCTACCTGAGATTCTCTTACCTTATTGATAATAACTGCGCCTTCAAGGCCTGCATTGTAAGCAATATGATAAAGAGGAGCTTCAAGGGCCTTAAGAATTAACTTGGCACCTGTCTTCTCGTCTCCGTCAAGTGTATCTGCCAGTTTGGCAACTTCTTTGGAAGCATGAATGTATGCAGAACCACCGCCTGCAATAATTCCTTCTTCAACTGCTGCCTTTGTGGCTGCCAGAGCATCCTCAAGACGAAGCTTATTCTCCTTCATCTCTGTCTCTGTTGCGGCACCTACACGGATAACTGCAACACCGCCGGAAAGCTTTGCAAGTCTTTCCTGTAATTTTTCTTTATCAAATTCAGATGTAGTCTCTGCAAGCTGTGCCTTAATCTGGTTAATTCTTGCATTAATATCCTCACTGCTGCCCATTCCGTCAACAATAATGGTATTTTCTTTCTGAACCTTAACTGATTTTGCACGGCCAAGATCTGCAAGAGTTGCATCCTTAAGATCAAGTCCCAGCTCTTCTGAAATAACCTGACCACCGGTAAGAACTGCAATATCCTTTAACATCTCTTTTCTTCTGTCACCGTAGCCCGGAGCTTTAACAGCAACTACATTAAATGTTCCCCTTAACTTATTGACAATAAGTGTGGTAAGAGCTTCTCCTTCCACATCTTCAGCAATAATTAAAAGTTTGGCACTGCTCTGTACAATCTGCTCAAGAAGAGGTAAAATCTCCTGAATATTGCTGATTTTCTTATCTGTAATAAGAATATACGGATTTTCAAGAACTGCTTCCATCTTATCCATATCTGTTGCCATGTATGCTGAAACATATCCTCTGTCAAACTGCATACCTTCCACAACATCCAGTTCAGTCTTCATTGTCTTAGACTCTTCTATTGTAATAACACCATCATTGGAAACCTTCTCCATTGCATCTGCAACTAACTGTCCTACTTCTTCATCACCTGCGGAAATTGCTGCAACCTTGGCAATCTGGTCCTTACCTGTTACCTTTGAGCTCATCCTGGCAATGGCTTCCACAGCACAGTCTGTAGCTTTCTTCATACCTTTTCTTAAGATAATCGGGTTGGCACCTGCTGCAAGATTCTTAATTCCTTCATCAATCATAGCCTGTGCACGCACTGTAGCTGTTGTGGTTCCGTCACCGGCAACATCATTGGTCTTGGTAGCTACTTCCTTAACAAGCTGTGCTCCCATATTTTCGAAAGCATCTTCAAGTTCGATTTCTTTAGCGATGGTTACACCGTCATTAGTGATAAGGGGAGCACCGTAAGATTTATCAAGAACAACGTTTCTTCCTTTGGGTCCCAATGTAACCCTTACTGTATTTGCTAATTTGTTTACGCCTGCGCCGAGAGCCTCTCTGGCCTCTGCTCCGTATTTAATTTCTTTTGCCATTACTCATTACCTCCAAAAATAATCTTATTATTCTACAACTGCAAGAATATCATTCTGCTTAACCACAATGAATTCCTCTTCATCAAGTTTAACTTCTGTTCCTGCATATTTTGAAAAAATAACCTTCTGTCCTACGCTTACCTGCATAGTAACTTCTTTACCGTCTACAACTCCGCCGGGACCTACGGCAATAACCTCTGCCTGCTGTGGTTTCTCCTTAGCCTGACCCGGAAGAACAATTCCGGACTTAGTGGTTTCTTCAGCTACAAGCTGCTTTAATACTACTCTGTCTCCTAAAGGTACTAACTTCATAATAAATCCTCCTATATAATATGATTATTTTAAACTGTTTTGTAATTATTAGCACTCAATTAATATGAGTGCTAACTGAATGAGTATATATTAGTGCCTGCTTTTAAAATATGCAAACATATCTTTTGCCTGTTTTTACTGTATTTTCTTAGTTTTTAATATATTTTACTCTGTTTTTCTCTTGTTTTCTCGTTTTTTCATTTTTATTTACTGCTTTTAAGGAATTTTCCCTGGCATAATAGAAAAGGTATTGCTGGGCATAACCGCCGTATTCTCCAAAATGTTCCTTTGCAAATTCCTGAATGAGTCCCACAGGGGTTTCCTCTCCAAAATATATGCTCTCCATTATTCTTTTAATCCAAACATCTACAGGGAAAGCACTTCTTTTGTTCAGTGAAAACAGGGCAACACAATTGGCAACTTTATCCCCTACGCCCTTTATCTGTTTTAACATATCTATGCAGTCATCATATTCAGCAGCTTCCAGTGTGCTTAGGCTTACGGCTCCCGAAGTATATTTTTCACAGGCATCTATAATATACGGGCTTCTAAAACCTGCCTTACATTTTCTGATACCCTCCTCCCCCAGGGCGAGTATCTCCTCTGCATTTGGGAAAGCATACATATCATTGTCAAGTTTTTGGCCGGCTTCCCGGGAAATATTGGCAACAATCTGCTTTATTCTGGGAATCTGCTGGTTCTGGGATATAATGAAGGAAATCAGTGTTTCAAAAAAATCCTGATTAAGTATTCTGACACCCCACATGGAATTTATGGCAGGCTCCAGTTTGTCATCCGTTCTTAACAGACTTTCTTTAATTGCACCATAATCCCTGTCCAGGTCAAAATACTTTATCCATATATCCCCGGTTTCTTTCGGAGATACATTATGGAGAATGAGATTATCCCCCTCCTGGGATACATGAAGAAGTCTGCCCATAGCTGAAATACTGTATTCTTCTTCTCCTGTTTTAATAAAATGAAAGCACTGCCCGCATTCAAGGGTCTGGCTCAGCAGAAAATCTTTTACGCCTGTGATAACCGTGTTATTCTTTTGTTCTTCAATTTTCATTTTAATTCTCCGTGTATAAAACTCTAAATTTTTTATAAAATGATATTAAGTACTTTTCAATTTTACCATTTAGTATTAAAATAGAAAATAGGAATTTGAAAGGAGACAAATTTTATGAAAAAAGCTGTTAAAATTATAATTTCAATTTTAGTAGTATGTGCCGGAGTTGCCGGTGGACTTTTCCTTTACAACAAGATTAAAGAGAAGAAATCCCTGATGGATGATGATTTTGATGATGACTATGATGACGATTTCTCTGATGATGAAGACGATGAGAATGTTGAAAGAGAATATGTGAACATTAACACCAGCAGTGAGGAAACAGCCGAGGAATAACCCCGGCTGTTTTTTTATCTCCTGTTTTCCACTGCTTTTTAATCCTATTTCAGCAGCAGTCATCCTGCCGACGGGAGAAATTAAATAACACAATCGTTTTTGTTGTACAAGCAGCGCCTTTTTTGATATACTTAATTATATATTATTGTGAGGTAAACGATATGAAAGAAAAACTTTATTCCATTCCTGTTCACGATGCTTTCAACGCCGATTGCGAATGTCCCGTCTGTGCCATGTTCCATAAGCTGGAGGAGGATGCAGTTGACTACACAATGGGCCCCAGCTATATGGAGGATGATACCAGAGCTTTAACCGATGAAGCCGGATTCTGCGATAAACATATCCAAATGGTTTACCATAAAGATAACCGTCTGGGTATGGCCTGGGTGATGAAAACCCACTTTGATAAAGTCATCAGAGACACTGAGAAGAATATGCCCTCCGGGACTGCCAAGCTTCTTAAGAAAGGGGCTTTAGCTTCTCCCGTTATTCAGTATATGGATAAGCTCAACAGTAACTGCTTTGTATGCAACCGTATCAATCAGTTTTTTGACAGATATATAGATACTATTTTCTATCTGTATAAGTCCGATGAGGATTTCCGTACAAAATACCGGAACTGCAAGGGCTTCTGCAACAGTCATTACAGTCTTCTGATTAAGAAATGTGCTGACTATTTAAAAGGCAGCGATTTGGAAAATTTTGTTAATCTTACAAATAATCTTTATCTGGACAATCTGAAACGTGTCCGGGACGATATTGAATGGTTTATTAATAAATTTGATTATAAATATAAGGATGAACCCTGGCATAATGCCAAGGATTCCGTAATAAGATCCATGATTAAATCCAATGGGGTATTTATTGAATAATCCCCTCACGCAAAAGCGGTCTTTGTCCTGCAGGCTGTATGCCCGCAATTCAAAGACCGCTTATATTATTCTACCATATAAATACTTGTACTACTGAGGAAATCTCCGTTATCATCCTCCTGTACCACAACTATTTTATCTCCTTCCGTTACGGTGCAGCCTTCCACCAGAAGCTCTTTATTGGAAACAAATTCCGTGGAATACAGTTCCCCGTTTATAACAACTTTACTGCATGGAGTATAATTAGTTCCGGTCACAGTCACATTTTCATCCTGTGTATTCTTCACAGAATTAATGGATATGTTCTTATATCCCATATGAAGATTAGTAATACCAAAAGGATTTTCTCCTCCGTAAGCCTCACAGTCACCATACAGCAGGTCATACTCCAGAAGAGTGAGTTTCTCAAGGTATGTTTCCTGGTCTTCTGAATCCATATATTTCATATGAAGCTTTGATATCACTCCTCCGGTCAGTCCCAGACGGTTCATAACCAGCGAACCTAACTGAAATGCCTGAATATCCCTGTCTATGTGCTGCATTTCAAAATTGCTCCACATAACATATTCTGTCTGGTAGATATCCCCGTTTTTTAAATCCTCATTCACAATATCAAATGTAGGAAGATGGTCTCCGTAAAATACCACCACTGTTCTCTCGTCAATATTGCTTAATTCTTTTACAAGATTACCTACAAAAATATCCATATCATGTATTTCGTTGACAAAATACTCAAATCCTTCAGGATTGCCGGTAACATCGTTATTACTTACTTTAATCCCCATATTCATGTCTTCGGTAACCTCCGGATAGTCTCCGTGGCCCTGAACAGATATAGCATATATAAAATCCGGTCCTTCAGATTCCTTAAGGATTCCCGTAATCTCGTCAATCAGGCATTCATCCTTAGCCCATCCCATGGGAGTAGTGTCATATTCTTCAATATATTCAATGGATGTAAAAGTATCAAATCCCAGGCGGCTGAAAACAGTATTTCTCTGATAAAAATCGCCGGAATTATTATGAAGGGCATTGGTAGTATATCCGTATTCTTTCAGGTAATAACATATGGACTCACACGCAGAATCCTTAAGAACCGTTTTATACGGATATTCACCCGGTCCAAAATCATCCAGATTCATTCCCGTAATAACTTCAAATTCCGTATTGGCAGTTCCGGCACCAAAGGAGGGAACTGACAGATATCCGGAGGAATAATTTCTGTAAAGATTCTTAAGATTAGGCAGCGGCTCTTCTGAAAATTCCAGTTCCGTAAGCAGTGTGGGATCAAAAAGAGATTCCAGCTGCACAAATATAATATTAGGATATTCCTCCTGTTCATCATTATCCTTATCCGGATTATCAGGCCTTGACGGAGATGTAGTGGCAACCTCGTCTACAAGGCCGTGAATGGTTTCTTTGGAATAATCCTTGGGCTTATCAATTCCGCTGTTAAATACGGAGCTGAAAAAGCAATATCCAAAACCATACTGTTTATACGCATTGGCTATATTTCCGAAATTAGCAGCAAGGAAGCCTGCTTTAGGCCCTATATTAGTCAGGAGCATAACCGTTCCAAAGGATGCAGCGGTTATAAGTCCCCCCAGAAGATAATTAATTTTAGCCCCGGTTTTGGGTGATTTTATAGCCAGAACAACAAGTCCTGCAACAGCCACAGCTATAAGTGCAATAATAAGCACAACCTGCACCGTATTGAAATACTTGGAAAGAACTTCGAAGAAATCCGTTATATTTCTAAGGTCCGGAGCAGTAAAAGGTGTTTTACGGCGAAACAGCATAATGCAGTTTACCACACCCAGGGTAATCCATAAAGCACTTATAAGGCTTCCCACAAATATTCTTTTTTTGAAAAGGGCCACAAAGGACAGTGTAAAAAATATCAATATGCAGTTGTATAAAAAAGCAAGCGGATTGGTCCAGATATGTGACAGTCCTGCTATAAACGAATGTCTGCTTAAGGACTCCACAATTATATCCAGCACAAAAGCCAGAAATCCCAGACGAACCCAGATATTTCCGAAAAATTTGTTATTTAATATTTCTTTTATCTTTTTCATTTCATTTTACTCTTTATCTCATCCCGTAAACTGCGGGCACGTTCTTTAAGTTTGGTGTTCGCAGTTCTTGCAACAATAACCGAAGACGCGAATTTACCGGCAATCTCATATTTTCCAAGCTTGAAAGCCAAATCGGCAATCAGATAATCAAAGGTACATTCATCCATTCCGCAAATCGGAAAATCCTCTTTGGAACGGCTTACCACAAAACCTTCATAGGCATTGTTTATCATTTCCTGCTCATTTGCAAGACACTGTTTTCGTACATTATTGATGTCTGCCGTGTCTGCAGGAAGATTTTCTCTCATTCCACGGTAAAGCCAGGCAATTTTCAGGCAGGTATACGCTCTCTCACTGGTTTTACCCTTCTTAACAATGGAATTATACAAAGCAAGCTTATGTCTGTTGACAGCCTCCTCATAAGAATATGTATCTCCTTTTTCAGGAAGACCTTTGAAAGCATTGGTCACATTTTCTTTGATGAGCTTTGCCTGGGTGCTTGTCATGTAACTGAAAAAACGGCTTAATGCCGCATATCCGCAATGGGGACATACAATGGCATCATATTTGATTGAATCAATACCGGAGTACTTCGGTCTTAAATCAGAGTCGGCTCCTATGAGCCTCGGTTTGCCTGTCTTAACGGTTTTTGCCTTAAATTCCTTATCGCACACCGGACACTGCATTTTCTTATCAAAGAGAAAATCAGACTCAGATACTACCGGGGCAGCCGTTTCCTCCTCCTTAGCTGCTTCCTTCTTCTCCTCTTCATATATCTTTACTCCTGACAGTCCATTAAAACCCATGGATTCAAGACCTGCAAAAATGTCTCCCATAGTGTTCCTCCGTTTATTTTAATTTAAAAGAACTTTTAAGTGATACTATCCTGTTAAAAACCAGATGTTCTTCGGTTGAATCCTTGCAGTCAACACAGAAAAATCCGTTTCTTACAAACTGGAAGCTGTCATAGGCTTTGGCACCTGTAACACAGGGTTCAACATAGCACTTGTCAACAATCTTCAGTGAATCAGGATTAAGATTAAGACTTCCGTCTTCATTATATACTCCCTTTGACTCATCTATAAGATTTTCGTATAATCTTGCTTCAACGGTGACTGCATCTGCTGCGCTTACCCAGTGGATAGTTCCCTTCACCTTTCTGCCGTTAAATCCGGAACCGCTTTTGGTCTCCGGGTCATAGGTGCAGTGAATCTCCGTAACCCTTCCGTTTTCATCCTTAACATAGTCGGTACAGGTTACAAAATAAGCATTCATCAGTCTTACTTCATTGCCCGGATATAAACGGTAATATTTATTGGGAGGAACCTCCATAAAATCTTCTCTTTCAATATATAATTCTCTGCTGAAAGGTACCTGCCTGCTTCCCAGCTCAGGATTCTCCAGATTGTTGGGGACCTCCAGCATTTCAGTCTGTCCCTCAGGATAATTATCAATTATAAGCTTTACCGGGTCAAGGACTGCCATGATTCGGGATTTTTTGAGTTTTAAATCCTCTCTTATGCAGTATTCCAGCATAGCATAATCCACTGAGCTGTTGGCCTTGGCAACTCCCACCAAATCCACAAACATTTTGATGGATTCCGGGGTGAAGCCTCTCCTTCTTAAAGCTGCAAGAGATACAAGACGGGGGTCATCCCATCCGTCCACAATTTTATCCTCAACCAGCTTCTTAATATATCTCTTACCGGTTACAACATTGGTAAGATACAGCTTTGCAAACTCTATCTGTTTTGGAGGATTCTCGTATTCAAGTTCTCTTACAACCCAGTCATATAACGGCCTGTGATCCTCAAATTCAAGGGTACATATGGAATGCGTAATACCCTCCGTAGCATCTTCAATAGGGTGGGCAAAATCATACATAGGATAAATGCACCATGTATCCCCCTGTCTGTGATGATTCTGATGGGCTACACGATAAATAATGGGATCCCTCATATTAATATTGGGAGAACTCATATCGATTTTAGCTCTTAAAACCTTCTCACCGTCTGCGTACACGCCGTTCTTCATATTCTCAAACAGTTCAAGATTCTCCTCTATGGAGCGCTCCCTGTAAGGGCTGTTTTTACCCGGTTCCGTAAGCGTGCCTCTGTATTCTCTTATCTCCTCCGGAGAAAGATCACATACATATGCTTTACCTTTTTTGATGAGTTTTACTGCGGCTTCGTACATAATCTGAAAATAATCTGATGCAAAGAAGAGTCTATCTTCATAATCCGCCCCAAGCCATTCCACATCAGCCTTAATGGAATCCACAAATTCCTCTTTCTCCTTGGTAGGATTAGTATCATCAAATCTCATATTAAACTGTCCGCCATATTCCCTGGCAAGACCATAATTTAAAAGAATGGATTTAGCGTGTCCTATATGGAGATATCCGTTAGGCTCCGGCGGAAATCTCGTCTTAACTACATTGCAATGTCCTTCTGCAATGTCTTTATCAATAATCTGCTCAATAAAATTCTTAGATATCACTGCCTCATTATCCATAAGTGCATTCCTCCAAACTTGTGTAGACTTGAACATAATAATATCAAATTGCGCAGATTTTTACAATCCCAGTTTTATCATATTTTCGTCAGTCATAAAATTAGTAATCTGATAAAGTACCAGAATTCGGGAAATATTTTCCGTCTCCACAAGTCTGTCCACATTCCCCATATAATACCTTAAATCCACCATAATTATTCTGGCATAGTCATCAATAAGAAATGGTACAAAGGAATTTGCAAAGGAATCCTTGATTATGAGAATACTTCCCTCGCCGTTTCCGTCAATTTCCACCAGGCCATAATTTCCTCCCATAAATACTTCATATTTATCTTTCCGGTTTAAAGCATCATAATCATATAAGGGAAGAATCTCATTATCAGCATTTATTTTTACATTTTTTACCTTATCGTATAAAAATATTTCATCATAGGAGGAATCCGGCAATAACACTTTGGAATACAGGCTTCCCCTGAAAGAATCCGTGGCTTTGACAAAATCATATTGTGACTTATCCGGATTTTTTCCGTAAATGCCGGCATATTCTCTGTAAGCCTCAAAGGCTCCGAAGACTGTCCAGTGATGATCTGTTTTGTAATACATCTGACATTCTTCCGGATTCATATTTTTCTCCGGCTCTGCCACTGTTGCATTACGGATATTGCACCTTATTTCCGATATGATATTTTTTTCCCATTGGGAGGAAGCAAATCCGGGCAGTTTATCATCCAACACCGTTGCCGCTTCCGGCACCAGCATAAAACAAATATTTTCACTGCCTATTGTATCGCTGTATTTTTCAAAAAAATCATTGATATATTCTGTATTTTTTCGAATTCTGTCCGGGTCCGTTTCTGATTTTTCCGTTCTGGTCATAAGATATCCGTCCCCGGCCAAATACACTCCGTTAATATCTCTCATCCCCATAATATATTTATATTCTGAGGCTGTTGCCATCAGGCTGTTACGCATGGGGAACTGGTCAGATACATATTTATCAAATTCTTCCATAAATTCCCCGGAGCGTATTTTATCCTGACTGATTTTGGGAGCTGTCTGCAGATATCTGTTTTCATTTTCCGAAAATTTGCTGTCCGGAATAAGAATAAACGCAATTCCTCCTCCGAAAATCATTATCAGGAAAATAATCAACGTAACTAAATTTTCTTTGTGTTTCATATGCACCTCCTAAAATCTGAAATACAGGAAGGGATTATATGAATCTCCCACTATAAGCGCTACGGATACGACAAATGCTGCCACATAAAAAATATTTTCCAGAATAACCCCCGCAGGTTTAGGAAGCCTGCCGGACAGTCTGAGTGCAAGTTTTTTGGGCAGCCGGGTAGAACCCACGGCACATATAAGCAAAAGTACCAGAAATTTAAGAAGGATATAAACTGTATCTTCGTTACAGATTCCCCCTGTTCCAAACATATTGCCTATATATAATCCAATTTCGCCAAAATCCTCCACTGCAAAAATAACCCATCCTATGATAACCGTTGCCATCATATATATATGTCCGAAAACGGCGGGTATTTTTTTAAGTAATTTTCCCAGGAACAGTTTTTCTGCAATAAGCAAAAGGCCAAAATATACTCCCCACAGCATAAAATTCAGAGTGGCTCCGTGCCATACGCCTGTAAGAGTCCACACTATTAAAATATTAATAATCTGCCTTACACTGCCCTTTTTGTTCCCTCCTAACGGAATATACACATATTCCTTAAACCATGTGCTTAATGAAATATGCCATCTGCGCCAGAACTCCGTTATGCTGCTGCCGGTATAGGGATAATTGAAGTTTTCCTCATAATCAAATCCTAACATTTTACCCAGTCCGATAGCCATATCGGAATATCCGGAAAAATCAAAATATATCTGGAATGCGAAGCCTGCTGCTCCAAGCCAGGAAAGCACCAGAGTTCTCTCACAGGATGCGGTTGACAGGACATACTCCCACAACTGTCCCACAACATTGGCCAGCATAACTTTTTTAGCCAGACCTACTATGAATCTTCTGATTCCTTCTGCAAATTTATCTACTGAAAAAATTCTGTTTTGTAATTGTCCGGCAACTGTTCTGTATCTGACTATGGGACCTGCTATTAACTGTGGAAACATGGTTACATATGCGGCAAAATCAAGAAAGTTCTTCTGTGCTTTTACCTCACCCCTGTACACATCAATGGTGTAGGACATAGTCTGGAATGTAAAGAAAGATATTCCAATGGGAAGGGCTATTCCCAGATGTGGGCCTGCATATTTAAACACTCCAAGCAGGCCAAGATTTCCCAGTATGGAAATTATTAAAATCAAAACTGATGCCCATTTGATTTTTTTATATATAAAACGGTCCAGAAGCAGACCGTTTATATAATCAAAAACAGTGGACACCAGCATAATAATTATATATCCGGGTTCTCCCCAGGCGTAGAACACAAGGCTTGCCAGAAGCAGAACCGCATTTCTTATACGTCCGGGGCAGATATAATATACCGCCAGTACAACAGGCAGAAATATGAAAATAAAATTCAGACTTGAAAATACCATTTATTTCCCCTAAAAAAGCTCCTCGATAATATCATTCACTCTGTCCATGTCTTCCGGCGTATATTCCGGATCTTCATATTCAGGGTCATCCCAGATATCTTCCTCATTTATTATTGATATTACATATATACAGCAGTCTTCTGTTGTGACTTCTGAAGAAAGATATAACCACTGTTTTCCTTCCAGTCTTTCAGAAATGTTATCCACCACATTTTCAATCTGTGGTATATAGCTTTCAGATTTTAATGTTAAATTGTTCTTTTTTTCATCAAGGGCGTTTTTAATTAACTGTGGAACTTCCTCAATAGACTGTATCTCTATGGCATCCTTTGTAATATAGGTATATTTCATAGAGTCCGCAACAGGAAATTCATCCCTGTCCCATGGGAATCCGTCATTTTCCTTAAAACTGTCAGGAACGTTAAAATATTCATAACCCGGAGTATCACCCATACCACTGTCAAAGGTAACATCCACATGATACCAGTCACCATCAAGGCATACCATATTCCATGCATGCTCACCTGACTCAGTGGAATGAATTATTTTGCAGTCAATTCCAAGGATATCCATAAAGAGCTTAAAGGTGGTTGCATTGCCCACACAAATTGCAGAATGGTATTTTAATACGCCATATGGGTAATAATTGTAATCCTCTATATTGTCAGGAATTGCAGAAAAATCACTTTCGTCATACCTTACATAGCCCACAAGCCAGTTATATATGGCAAATTCCTTTTCATAATCCGTCATGTTATCGGTTATTAAGTCATTAATGACCTCTGTAGCCTTTTCCAGAGTGTATAAATCTTCCTCTGAAAGATTGGAGGTATCCCCGGTTCTGTATGCTTCAACAACCTGGGTATCATCATAGATTTCGTGGATATCCATGTATTCGCCTTCCATTTCCTTGATAAGATTTGCTACAAACTCCTCAAAAGTATTGCCGTTTATGTATATTCCCAAGGCATCATCTATGGCATCACTTAAATCGTCCACAAGGTCTGCTTCGTTAAACACAACTCTTTTTCCATCCCATTCATCAACGGATACACCGTAATTCTTATCGATGAACTCTTTCATTTTGTCATTCTGTTTCTGGATTTTGTTAATATGTATCATCAGAAACACTATACATCCCGCAACCGCAGCCATTACCACTGCAAGAAGCACTGTCAAAACTGTCTTTATCGGTTTTCTTTTTTCTTCCATTTTATTTTCCTCCAACCTTATCTAAAAATATTTCTTCTATTCTGTCGCTTTGGTCTCCCACTGCCATTAGAATGTATTTACCGGACGTTTTAATACATGCCTTTTCAAGTTTGGCTACTTCCTCCGGCTTATAGCCGTTAAAATCCTGCATCCTTTTATCAATCCTGTTCTCCAGATGCTTTACGATAGTATCCGTATCCTTGTCTTCTGCGGCATAAAGTACGGTAATCTCATCCGCATAAGCAGAAGAAGCGTATGCAAACGCACCATCCACAACCCTTTTTGACGAAGTATCGTACAGATATTCAAAATATTCTCCGTATTTTTCATCATCATAATACAGCGTGCTGTCATTATGGGTATCCGTAACTTCCGAAAGGATATCATCCAGTATCTCCTTACATGATACCTTAACTTCGGATGTCTCTCCACTGCTCCCGGAAGCTGTAGTGCCTCCCTTGCCGCTGCAGGCTGTCACCCCTAAGCACATTAACAATACACACATCAGCACCGTTAATTTCTTCATTTTCTTTTTCCTCTTTCACATTATATTATGTGTACTATGTCGAATAGTACAGTTGTATGCTATCATATTTTTATTTACCCGTCAATACAAATATTAAATTTATTCTTGACTTTATCTCCCATATCTTCTAAAATGCACTTAAATAAGAAAATGCTGTGATGGGAATAAGTAATGATTTGCATAATACCTACAGAGAGCTGCCGGCAGGTGAGAGGCGCAGGCAAAGCATTTTATGAATACATCCCGGAGCTTCGCACCCAAAGGCGTATGCCCGGTAGGCTGCGACGCGAGGCACGCGTTACAGTGCCGGAGTATCGTATATTTTATACCGTACTCTTTGAGGCAGCAGCCGTAAGGCTGTTGTGAATAAAGGTGGTAACACGGCATGGTCGTCCTTTCGTTTTTTACGAAGGGGCTTTTTTTTATTCATTTTTAAGGAGGATTACTATGGGAATTTATGAAGAGCTTCAGGCAAGAGGCCTGATTGCACAGGTAACGGATGAACCGTTAATCAGGGAATTAATCAATAACGGGAAGGCGGTTTTCTACATCGGCTTTGACCCGACGGCAGACAGCCTTCATGTAGGGCATTTTATGGCTCTTTGTCTTATGAAAAGACTTCAGGAGGCAGGTAATAAGCCCATTGCTTTAATCGGCGGCGGTACTGCCATGATTGGAGACCCTTCAGGACGTAACGATATGCGTACCATGATGACCAAAGAAACTATTGACCACAATGTGGAGTGCTTTAAGAAGCAGATGAGCCGTTTTATTGATTTTTCCAACGACAGAGCGCTTCTCGTAAATAATGCTGACTGGCTTCTGGATTTGAATTATGTGGATGTCCTTAGAGAGGTGGGACCTCATTTCAGTGTAAACAGAATGCTTACTGCGGAGTGTTATAAGCAGCGTATGGAAAAAGGCTTAAGCTTTCTTGAGTTTAACTACATGATTATGCAGAGCTATGATTTCTACACCCTGTTCCAGAAATACGGCTGCAATCTTCAGTTCGGCGGTGATGATCAGTGGAGCAATATGCTGGGAGGAACGGAGCTTATCCGCCGTAAGTTAGGTAAGGATGCTTCTGCAATGACCATTACCCTTTTACTTAACTCTGAAGGAAAGAAAATGGGTAAAACCCAGAAGGGTGCGGTATGGCTTGACCCGGAGAAAACTTCTCCTTACGAATTTTTTCAGTACTGGAGAAATGTGGATGACGCCGACGTTATTAAATGCCTTAAAATGCTTACATTTCTTCCTCTTGAACAAATTGTGGAGATGGAAGCCTGGGAAGGCAGTCAGTTAAACGAAGCTAAGGAAATTCTTGCATATGAGCTTACAGCTCTTGTTCACGGTAAGGAAGAGGCCGACAAGGCAAAAGAAAGTGCACGCTCCGTATTCGGTGCCGGGGATTCTGCCAATATGCCTACCGCAGAGGTTACAGAAGATAATTTTAAGGATGGCGTCGTGGACCTTATTACTCTTCTGGTGGCAGGCGGATTATGTCCTACCCGTTCAGAGGCCAGACGTAACATTGAGCAGGGTGGCGTAACCGTAAACGGTGAAAAAGAAACTGATTTCAGAAAGACCTATACCAGGGAAGACTTTGGTGACGGAATTGTACTGAAGCGCGGCAAAAAGAACTTTAAGAAAATGATACTGGGATAATCGGATAGGAGGATAATCATTAGTTGATTATCCGTCCTTCCACACCACCTGGC